>DATDWI010000045.1:0-8943 GCA_036517415.1 Minisyncoccota bacterium | reverse complement strand
GCGACAGTATTAGTAAAAATAACCAACAAAATCATGAACAAAACAATTACAAAGAAAAGTAAGGCGAAAGAAGTGTCCGCTACCCGCGGCTTATCCCGTGATCTCGCCGCAAAGATGTTCCGCGACAGGAGAGTGCGCACCGCGATCACCAGACAGAGCCACTTCATGTTCTTTCATTTCTACTTCGCCCACTACGTGCAATATCCGACAGCGCCATTCCAACGGGAGATGTTCTACTTGTCCGAAGAACAGGACATCCGGAACTTATTCATCGTTGCTTTCCGCGGCTCTGCGAAATCAACGATCTTCACCACCTCATACCCAGTATGGGCGATATTAGGAAAACAGCAGAAAAAGTTCGTCTTGATTCTCTGCCAGACGCAAGCGCAGGCCAAACAGCACATGATGAATCTGCGGCGTGAGCTTGAGAGCAATACGCTTCTCAAAAACGATTTGGGTCCGTTCAAGGAAGAAAGCAGTGAATGGGGCGCCTCGTCGCTTGTGTTCTCGCGACTAAACGCTCGCATCACCGCCATCTCTACAGAACAGAGTATGCGTGGTTTACGGCACAACCAGCACCGGCCGGACCTTATCATCGGAGATGACGTGGAGGACCTGGCTTCAACCAAGACGCGCGAAGGCAGAAACAAAACCTATCAATGGCTCACCGGAGAAGTGATTCCGGCCGGCGACCGCGAAACGCGGCTTGTCGTCGTCGGAAACCTTCTCCACGAGGATTCATTGATGATGCGGCTCAAAGAGGACATTGAGAAAGACAGAATCGCCGGCGTCTTCAAGTCGTATCCGCTTATCGTGGGAGAAACCATTCTCTGGCCGGGAAAATATCCGACGATGAAAGAGGTGAGGGAAGAAAAACGTAAAGCTGCAAACGAATTCGCCTGGCAGAGAGAGTATCTTCTGAATATCGTCCCAGACGAGGAGCAGGCAATTCATCGCGAATGGATACAGTATTACGACGAGCTTCCTTCGTACTACTTTATTTTCGTGGATCCAACTCAAAGCGTCAGATCGCACCAGGAAATCCGCATCGGCGTGGACCCGGCCATATCCAAGGAAGATTCCGGCTGTTACACCGCCATGGTGCCGGGGATTCTCTACGAAACAAAGAAAGACAATATCTGGGCCGAAAGTGAGTATGTTCTCTACATTCTGCCCAATATAGTGAACAAGAAGATGGATTTCCCCGAAACCGTAGAAGTCTGCAGGGTGCTTAACGAAAACTACAAAGACGTAAACAAATTCTGTCCCCCTACCTTTATCGTTGAAGATGTTGGATACCAGAAAGCGTTGCCGCAGCAATTGGAAACAAACGGCCTTACGGTAAAGGCCGTGCGGCCGGGCAGCCAGGACAAGCGGAGCCGCATCGTGCTTACCGCGCACCACATCAAGACCGGCAAGGTGCTTTTCCCTCGAAAAGGCGCGGAGCAGCTTATCCAGCAGCTCGTGCATTTCGGAGTTGAGAAATACGATGATCTGGCGGATGCATTCGCCCATCTCGTGCTTCATTCCTTCATCGAGAAGCCGAATCCGACGCGCTGGTGGATTACGAGATAAGATGAAGAAGTGCTTGTTGCGAGCAAAAACTCCCGAAAGGGAGTTTTGCGTTTCAGAACTATGACAAAAGCGTATCAGATGTGAAACGCGCAAGAATCGCGCAAAAAATCACGCAAGGAATTACTCCTTTTCATTGAGATTTTTCGGCAAAGTCCATTTCTCATCCGAATAAACCGCCTTGTACCAATTCACTAATCTGTTGGCCTTATCCGTGGCCTCCTCATCCGAAAGATCCACCCCGTAGGATTTCTTGTAAATCTTCTTGAATTCTTCAATTGCTTTCTTTGGAAGCATAAAGTTAGCGGATTGGGCGCGTTAGAAAGGTAAATCTTCAGGTTCTTCTTTGGGGTCTTTTTTTGATTTCCGTTTTGGTTTTTGAGCTGATTCTTTTTCGGAATCTATATCCTCATCAGGACTTCCAGCTTCAAGCGCTGGTATAGTTTGCATCGAAGATCCGATCATGCCCTGTAAATCTCCATACATACCGGCAGTATTAAGAAGCACTGATTGAAGCTGTTTTTCGCGCTTTGCCCATGAGCGTTCATAAAGCCGTTTTTCCTTATCAAGCTCTGTCTTCATATCTGAAAAGGCTTCGATTATCGCTTCGACCCTCTGTCGAAATTCCGGGCCGGTAAGATAATGGAAAAGAATGTCCGCCTTTTTATCTTTACTCACGGACATTGCTTTTGTGAAAGCAAGCTCGGTCAGTTTTTGTCTAAGTGCAAGCGCGAGACCATGAAAACTTGCATAATTTGTTACCCAAACGCCATCAATAAAACTGAAATTTCTTACGTCTTTTGGCAATACTTCGGTCACGATAACAGCGACATCTGCCTTTGCCGTGCGCTGATCATCTTTTAGTTTAGAGATCCATCCGTCGCTCCAATTTTTCGTGCGCTTTGATTCCCATATGATCGCACCGCAACGATTCCCGCTATTCGTTAGCACCTCTTGAATAACATCGGCTCCTTGCATGCCCTTCGGTACTGACTGAACATTGTCTATCGGAAAAAGCTGCGAAATTTCTTTTTCCAATTCCAGTTCCTGGACTTCTCCTTGAGTTTGTTGAGACCCCTGCTCGGCGCGCCTCTTTAAGTCTTCTATTTGTCTCCTCATGTCATTTATCTGCTTATCCTTTTCCGCATCTTTCATTCGGCGCTCGTCCGAAATTCTTTTTACAACTTCTTCTTCCACTCTTTTCCGTTCCTGATCTATTTTACGAGCAACCTCTAACTCAATATCCTTTGTTCGCGCCTCTAACTCGCGCTCGCGTTTTCGTAGCTGAAGCTCTGTTTTCTTAGCTTCTTCCAATTTTTCTTCTTTTGTTTTCAGATCGTCACGCAAATCCTTCATTTCAAGCGAAATCTCATCGCGCGCCTCCTTTTTGGCTTTTTCGGATAGAATCTTCTTTTGCGCCTCTATCTCAACCTTAAGACCTTGCCGAATCCTTTCATCGATGTCTTTTTCTTTTTCTTCAAGCGCTTTCTCTTTTTGAGTTAACTCCTTTTGTTGCTTTGAAAGCGCGTGTTTCTGTTCTGCCAATTTTTCTTCATATTCTTTACGGACAGTTTCCGTTAACTGGTGCTGCAAAGTCTCCGTGATCGGAATCAAGGCATTACATTCGGGACATTTTATTTTGTCGGTTTGGTTATTGTTTGCCATACATAAATGATTAGTTTAATTCGACTTCCACAAAACTATGATTTTTTGATGTGCGCGATCTGAAATTGTCGCACATTTGCTCGGAACTCGTGAGATAGACCGAGGACTTCAAACCTTGCTATTTCAGATTGAAATTTTTTCGCTAAAAAATTGGCTTTTGTAAAGGCGTCTTTTGTAGAAAAAGCCAGAACATATTGCCGATTCTTTTTCAGTAGTTTAAAAAACTCATTCTTACTTACGCCAGTGTTTGATTTATTAAATTCTTCATAGTAGCTCTCCAGCTCGCTGTTATTGTTAGAAACAAGGGAATTTTCTATAATTTCAGCCGCCATTTGAACTTGCGAACACGCATCTCGAATTGATGCACCAAACCCATCTTTAACTTGAATCAAATACGTCCTATCGTCTTTAGTAAAAATAAGATCAAATAATTCAATTTTGCCCTTCTCGCTTTGTTTAAGGAAAATCTTATCTCCGATATAGAACCCGCTCTCTTTTGCTTGTGCCTTATTGAATTCACCCTCATCCTGCACACCCCATGATATAAATGGAATATCCGAAATCAAAATAGCTTTCTCGCCAAATACCTCTTCTTGAAAATCCTCGGCGAGTCTCTTGAGAAAATCTCCTACGACCTCATACCATTTTCCGTCAATAAAAAAGTATTTTTTGCCGTTAAGGTCAATTTCGCCATGAAAATACTTCCATAAATCATCAGTAAACGGGAGGCCGTCTTCATCGTCTCCAGTAAAAGATAAGGACAGTTTAAGAAAGCTTTCTTTGAATTTCACGAAGTCGCTCTTGTCAATAAATTTAATACCCGCATCGCGTAGCTTTATAAGGACGTCGGATGCAGAGGGGGCTTGATCCCATGATAGGCCGTCCGCAATTTTAAAAAGGCCACCATGCAAAAATGTAACCATCTCCTTTGAATGACAAAAATCAAAATCCGAATCATTGTTCGTCGAAGCAATAAACTCATATAGCTTGTTAAGTAGTGCGTCGCGAAGCTTCTCTTTAACTTTTTTGTTCGTTATTTCTTTCAGAGTGTCGAGAAAACTAAATGCCCTCTTTTGATCGTCCGTCGGATTTTTTACCAGTAATTGCTCTATTTCTTTCATTACACTAAGCACATCATCTAGACTAACCGTTTTCCGAAAGGTGAAAGATGACTTTATATCGGCATTAAAAGTTTTTTTGCCATCTTCGCTAATAAAGTCGGCAATGAACTCGCTATTTTTTAGAACACCGCTGTCCACCTTGCCGGTTAGTTTTTTCCAAACCTTTCCAAAGGCCTCCCGGCGAGAAAAATTATAGTTTCGCCTAAAATTTCTTGACTGTGAATATATGAGTCCGGTTAAGTCGCGCATTTCCGCGCTTTTGAACCCACCCGTTAGCATTCGCTTCGCCACCTCGAAAGGAAATCTCTCGTCTATATAATTTTGAATTATAAAGTATCCTGCGCCGCTGGTGATGGCAAAAATATTTTTATCATCATAAACAAAAAGAATAAGGTCTTTATTGATACCGTGAAAGATTTTTTGCTTTTTTTCATCAGTAAGACTATCTGGTAAAAGGGTTCTCAAGAACTGAGACCAGCCATCCGAAAATCTTTCCGTGTGAAAAACTTTCACTTTTTTGCCTTCATACGAATCGTTTTTCAACTCCAAAACATCCAGCTTTCTTTTTGTATAAGAAGCCTTAATCATGTCTAGGGCTTCATCCGCGCTTTTACCCAAAAAATTGTCGATGCTGGTATCAATTTTCCATATTGCGATATTGCTTTTTTTGCTTAGATCTTTAGGCATATTTTAAAATCAATGATTTCCGGTGATTCGTCGGCCATGAACCTTAGCGATGCGCCAATCAATCGGTAATTTCAGAAGCGACCCTTGAAATAAGATTCTCAAGCGCTGGCCGATTAAGCGTGATAATCTTTTTTGTTCCGTAAACAAGATTTAATTCCTTCATTAAGCTCCTAACATTCTCGCGCGATTGTGCGAACTCCTTATTCTTCCCGAGATAGTCGAGTACGGTGATTAGTACATGACTTGAGCGTCCCATTGCCCGCTCAAGTACTTGCTGATAAATATCCTGCGTCGAAAGCAAAATTCGCGTATAAAAATAAGGGTCTTTATTTTTTAAATTGCCGAAGAATTCCGGGTCTTTCTCCCACGGAGCATATGTAAGATGCGATGCCCACCAGAGCCGAGCAATAGCATGCCGCCGCAGGTCGCGATCATTTCCGCTGACGAACCAGTGTTCCATAAGCTGGTTTATCGCCCTCTTTTTTGAAGCGCCGTCTTTCAGATCTGAATAGTGGCCGTCCAATCCCCAGCGGGCGAGCGTATATTTCCTGAATTCTACATGGCTAAGGTAAGCCCATAGGCGGGGATCTGATGCCTGGGTCTCGTCGAGGTCGCCATAATACCCGTGTAGCGCTATGGAGTTCTCCACATCAGCTGAAACAGGGTCTTTCTTCGGCGCTTTAAGAGCCGGCAACTTACCCGGCGTTTCAATGGTTGAAGTCAGGAGCCCCCGTTCTTTTATAGGATACGATGCCTCAAAATATCCTTTCAGAGAATGTCCGGAGTGCAAATCCACTCGCATCTGCTCCACCGTTGCCCTTTTGAATATTTTTTGGAATTTGTTTTTATTCATATTCTTGATCATTGGTTACTTCAAGCAGCGATCCGATTCCGCGGAAGCTTCTGCTTGCCGGATTTTCGAGTATCTTCTGCGCGGCCTCGAAGGGTTCTTTATCCCGCAGCCCCTTTGCGTCAAGTATCGTCTCAACTTTGCCGAACCAATTCATTCCCTCGTAGTCGCTGTTAGGATTCTGAACTTGGTGAATGGCATCTATGAGTGTCGGAAATACTATTGAAGCATGGAGGATTCCCTCTGCAAGTTTCTGCCCGCGCACCTCTAAATAATTTTTCCAATCGTCTTTTGAGAGAATGATAGTAATCTTGTCGGTTTCGTAATCAACAAGCATCGGCCCTTCATGATGATTGCCTTGCATAATGGACATAAAAGAAGAAACGGGCGGCCTTAAGGGGTCGAAGCTCTTCTCTGCGATGAAAGAACAGTATCCGCCAACAGCAAGAACATCCCCAGCCTCAATATCAAATTCTACCCCTTCATAGTCAGGGTGCGATTCTGAGGGACGATAGCTCGGAAGATTCTGGTCAGCGCATATGTAAAAACCGATTGTTACGCGCTCTCTGAGAACCCTAGAGGGAAGCGTAAATCGATCGAACTGCTTTCTGGTTGAGAAGCTTGTCCTAAAAAAGGTACCTCGGCATTCCACTTCGGAAATGAAGGATGCCTTCTCCTTTTTCAAAAGCTCTTCAATGGCAGTATTTTTCAAACTGAACGTTGGATTCAGCGCGATCTCTTCTTTGCCGAGTTCGTATTTGAACTCCACTTTAAAAAACCCGCCGAGGTCGTCCCCGTTGCCTAAGACCGGATGCGGATATGATTTAGTGTTAACCCTCATAATTTTCTATGCCTAGCGCATATTTTTTCTTAGATGCAAGCTGCACAGTAAGCTTCAAAGACTTCCCGTTTTTTACGGACAAATCCATAATCATCGAATCACCGATTTTGTACTTCTTGCCCGATGCCGTTTCCGTCGCGGATTTAATATCGACTGGATAGTTTCCATCGTCGCCGACGGCAACCAGGCGGATAGCCCCTTCGCAATCATCGCGTCCTGTAATTACAAAGTGGTATTCGAAACCGCCTTCGGACTTTTGAACAAAGCTCCTGAAGCTGATGCTCGAAGTCTTTATTCGCGCTCCCTCTTTTTCTCCGCCTTCCTCTCCGGTTGGCCGTCCACGTGGCCCTTCCCCAGGGCCCTTGGGCGGCGTTGGCTTTACTGTGCCAGCGGATTTATTAGTTACGATTCCTTTTCTGATTACAGTTTCGATTTCCGCATCCGCAGGCTCTTTTTCAGCTCCGACTTCGCGTCCGCTTTCTTCCTCGCCGAACAGTTCAGAAGGATCAATTGGATCAGGACCGTGCTGTGGCATATAGTCTCTGTCCTCGCTGTCTGGAAGATAGCGATCAAGACCAGGTATATCTTGAGGTTCGCTTGTAATGGCTTCGCCCATGCTTTTTAGGGATTGTTTTATAAAATCATCTAATTCCTTCATTGCGGCCCAGCCGTTTACGGCACGGTCTCTATCCCACTTGTCATGTGCGGGCGGTTCAAGATCACGCAGTAGATCGTTACCCTTATCGTTGCTACAGATAAAAACTCCGGCATAAGGCTCTCTTAAGACTCGATACGGTTTCTCCCAAACTAGCATTTTCGGCTTTCTTGCCATCATCACCTTGCCGGGATAATTCTCTTGCTTTCTTACGAATAGCGATACCTTGCCTAGATATTTCAAATCCTGCTCGAATTTCTGGGTCCAATTTGAAACTGCTTCGAAAAAGAATTTCGCGTCCTCAGCATCATATTCCTCAAGGCAGTCTCTCAGATTCTCCTTCGTGATCGTTTTTTCCGAACCATTCTTTACCGTCACTTCAAGGTCGCCGTGCAATATCGAAAGCCAAAAATTGTGCAGCACGGATTTTATCAATTTGCGCTGCCAATCCTCGCCCGATTTGTATCCAGTAATCAAAATATCAGTCCCGCGTTCTGACCGCTTAAACAATTCTGGGACGACATCCGCGTTTCTTACGGCTTTATACCCGCTGATACCGAAGAAACCGACGCCCTGGCGGACATCTCTATCTTCATCATGATGGCTAACCAGTCGCGCCTTTCCTTGGAATACTGCTTCACCTTTATCGTTCACGCTTGAATAAAAAACTGTTCTGAGAGTAGATGCCGCGATCGGCGCTCCTTTCCCAATGCCGAATGAGCCGCCAGCCACTCCTTTTGGAGAGCTGGTGCCTGCTGCTTTTACCAACCTGTACCAGTTTCCGTCTACGTCATCGTCTGCGCCTGACAACCCAACTGTGTTAAAATCGCTGATCCGCAACAAGGGCAGCTTTCCCCCTTTTACTATCGCAATTGCTGAGTTGAAAAATTGCTCTGCCTTATCTTGGCCTTTAATGAATGCAAAGCAGCGGTTCAGTCTATTGAGGAACTCTCCGTGGCCTGGCAAAGAGCTTGCTGGAATAGATAGCCGCTCGAAAACCACGGAAACAGGTTTGTCGTAGTCGAGTCTGGCATCTACGGCGTTTTGTATCGTTTCCCGTGCGATGTATTTTTCATGGTCTCCTTGGAAGTATTCCAAAAGAGAATCGGCGAATCCATCGTTTTCGCCGTGATCAGTGCTAGGAAAATACCAGCAGAGTGTTTCCGCTTGAGTCTTTGATCCGCTAGATTTTTTTTCGAGTTTTGCCATAGTTTATAGCTTGAAGTCGTTATCTTTGTGAGGGAAAGTGAATTTCGCCTTCGTCTCCCTTAGTTTCTTTTCCACCTCAGCGAATATCTTATTTACCTGTTCCTCAGTATAGTCGTAATGGCTGCGGTTTCCGCAGTTTCCAAGGATTTTAAGGCGGCGCAGAACCTCTTTAGTTCTGGCCTCCGCGAGCCTTTTAAAATTGTCTTTTCTTTTATCCATATTTTGCAGCTTTGCAGCTATTTTATAACTGGATGATTGTTGATGTCAATACTAGCTCCTACGATACAGGGTGTCAATAGCTGCGATAAAAACCCCCTTCTGGGGGTTTTTATCGCTTTGATCT
>DATDWI010000044.1:0-10850 GCA_036517415.1 Minisyncoccota bacterium | reverse complement strand
TCGATGCGCAACAATGAATTTTTCCTGGCACTGCGAGTCGCGAATGCATGATGCGATCCGATGCGCGGGCCATTGTTTGATTCTATTGTTTTCTTTTGCGCTCGAGCCGGGGGCGTAGTAAGCCCGACATGAAATACCGACAAGAACAACAACACAAAAAACCAGCAAACCAACCCGCCTTATCATTATGATCTCCTCGTTTTCTGCACATACCCTAGCACGTCTTACAAAATATACAAGAAAACCCCTCCGAAGAGGGGCATTTTGGGATCAAAACAAATTATGATATTTTCCGAGCCAGTAGGGGAGCAGCCACATAACGGGCTCAAGTTCAACCGAGCCATCGCCAGCACTATCGAGCGCGTAGGGATTGTCGTTCCATCGTCCGAGGGCACGATCGCTATAAGGAAGAGCTTCGTTGCTTTGCAAATTATTGTGCCGATCGCGGAAAAACTGAAGTGTAATATCCGATCGGTCAGAGTTATTCGTGCCCCAGACGCGCAAATTGAGCGGGAACTCGCGCAATGTCAACAATCCTGCCTCAATATCGCACATGTTACCCGAGAGCGCGCAATACATAAAATTCCACAATGGGTTTCTCTCGGCGCGCTCGATCTGCCAGTAACGATTTAAACTCAACACATACAAATTTGTTATATATGGATCGGTTTCGAGCCTGATGAGATTATAGTAAGAAAGAAACATCAACTGATCGTCAGAATGATTTACCGCCCCGGGAATAAGGATTTTTGCATTCTGCATGCTCAATGCAAATCCGTATTCGGTGATAAGCTTGTGATACAAGGCCCGAATATCACTTCGGCCCGTTATATGCTCCATGATGGCGACGCTAGCCAATGTTCCGAGCGATAAAGGCCCCCTTCCAAGAAATTCACGAGCGCGGATTCGAGTGTAATCAGGATTGCCCCGCCCCCACGTTGTTATATTGTCGCGATGATCTACCAGATCAAGGTGATGCGCCAATAAACGATCTGCGATTCGGTTCACAACGCTTTGTATGTGCAATCTTCCCAACTCATCCGCAACATAATCATAGTACACTGTGTATGCAAATAAGTGCCCCACTAATTCATCCACACTGGTATCCCCTTTCCAAACCCATCCCGGCATGCTCTCGGAATAATTCCAATCCCCGCGGGATGTTTTCCAATCGTACGCAATAACATCATCTGCGCGAAACGCCGTTCTGGCAAAATAGCCCGAGGCGCCAGTTACGCGCTCAAGCATCATAAGTGCCGAAACCGATTCGTCTGCGCGCCGCCTTGCTGCTTGTGCCGCCTCGCGGTCTTTTGCTTTGACCGTAGCGTACCGAAAACTATCTGCAGCAACAACAAGCGCTGTCCACAATCCATCATTGTCGCCGGGCGCTCGAATGCCGTTGCGCAGAGAATTAATGAGACCGCCGAAACGAAAACGCGCCAATTGTTTGTTAAAATCTTTTTCTTTTTCTTCCAACGTCAGCGAAATGCGTACAATTTTGCTGTACCCGGTCCTTGTTTTGACCCATACCGTACCGCTCGGCCAGCAAAAAACATTTATCACGTCGTTATCGGGAAGCATATCAAGCCCCGCAAAGTGATAAAATATTCCCGAGGAAAATAGTATAACGCCGTGTTTGCTCCCCAACACAATTTCTCCGGAACCTGAGCAAAGCGCAATGTTCGTGAGGCGTTCGTGCGGGAGCCCGTCTTTTCCATTGTAGACATTGCATGATTCTGTCGAATCAGCAACGCGCCCAAATCCGTCGGACGCAAAGAGCGCCCGCAGCGGCGCATCAAGAGCGCGCGCGGCGACGCGTAACGCGCGCACGTACAATACAACTTCTTGTTGATTGCGGTCTTGAGCAGCTTGAGGAACGCAGATTAAAAATCCTTTTCCGGTAGCATGATAGCTGTGCCCATACGGATCGGTTACCGCGCGGCGTACCGGCATTGCATCAAATTCATACTGCTCGCGCGCCGAGAGCTCTTGCTGTATGTATTGGGGAAAAAGAAGTTTGCTTGTCGAGGTATCTGCCCGAGCGTGGGCTCGTGCGAAATCAGCGCGCGAAGAAAAACGACTGCTCGATAGAGCTCCGCGCGAACAAGCCCACAGTAATACCATGACACTTAGCACACACAATAGAAATGCTTTATGACGATTCATGGCAATTCCTTTCAATGTCCGTTCTGTCTTTACCCTATTGCTATTTTGCGCTTGAGTCAATACAATAAGCGCAGAGAAAAGAGAGGCAGTTATGCGCAGATTATTTGCCGGAGCAGCGGCATTGGTATTGTTTTCATCGTGTTCTTTGATTTCGTATTCCCAATATCCGCAAGAGTATAATCAATTCAAAACGACCGTACGCGAAGCATACCCGTATCGCGCACCCGATCCTAGGCCCGATACATTCTTGGCCGGAGCTTCCAAAATTGAAATTACGCCGACTGCATCCTTGGGAAAACTATGGCTTGGCGGATATAGCCGCCCGCGTCCCGCTCAAGGAGTTCACGACCCGCTCTGGGCGCGTTGTATAGCGGTAACAGATCAAAAGGGCAATGCCGTTGTCATAGTAAGTCTCGACCTTGTGGGATTTTTCTATAATGACACCGAGATAATTCGGCAGAAAGCAAAAACATTTCTTCCTCACGGCGAGATTGTCGTAACAACAACTCATAATCATTCGGGCCCCGATACTCTCGGCGTTTTTGGTCCGAGCGTTTTAGAAATCCCGCTTCGAAGCGGAAGAAATGAAAATTATATTCGCTTTGTGCAAAATCAAGTTATAGCATGTATCGGCGATGCGGTAGAAAACCAGCAGCCGGCCCAGTTTTCAGTATCATCCGCACAGCTCTCCGGTATTTCACGGAATCTTCGCGAGCCCGGTTTTGTGGATGCTGCTGCAGTAGGGCTCATTGTATACCAGAGCACAACGCGATGTCCGATATTTGCCATTTTGAATTTCGGGGTTCATCCGGAAATTATGATGTCAGATTATGTAAGCGCGGATTTTGTAGGTTCTTGGTATGAAAGAGTGGAAAAGCAACACGCAGTTGAGCGATGTGAAAAATTTGTTGCAATGTTTCTTAACGGCGCGCTTGGCGCCATGGTTGTCCCGGAGTCCCCAAATCTGCATACACTTGAGGAGCTCCCCGATATGAGAACATGGCAGTACGATAGCAAGCGTTTTGGGCCAGATATGCCCGATGCGTGGGGCAACAGAGAGTGGTTTGCGCGGCGTCTCGATCAGAAGCTCCAACAAAAAATCGATGAGGGAATTATGTTTCGCGAGATAAAGCCGGTTGCTTTCCGGTTTCGTCGCAGTGTATTTTCGGTGCCGCTGAAGAACAATCTTTTTTGGTGGGCGTGGCGGCTCGGCGTTATCAAGCGGCCGGATTACGCCGAAGGGAATATTACCACTGCGGTAAGTTACTTACAGATCGGGGAGTTGGGTATTGTATTTCTGCCAGGCGAGACGCCGCCACAGCTGGCGCTCGCACTTCGCGAAACGCTGAAAACGAAACATTCGTTCGTTATGGTTGTCAGCCTTGCTGATGACGAGCTTGGGTATCTACTCAATCGTGTGCAAGCACAAAACCCCTTGTACGAATACGAACAAACAATGTGCGTAAACCCCGATATCGCCGATATTCTCCTTAGCGAACTCGAAAAACTATTCTTGCCATAACACCATGAGCAACATCAGATGTTGCTCATTTTTTATTCTTATTTTGTTCTTATACCGTTCTCTAATTCGCTCGAATTAGAGAATACTAAATAATAGTCTTGTAGCAAGTCCTGTTGGTTGCGTATTCTTGCAAAAAAACTCCATTTATTCTATACAAAAGATAGGATTTAAAAAGGCGGATTTGATGCGATACAAAAGTGTTGTAGCGATACTCGCGTGTGTATGTTCTCTTTGTGGATGCTCGCGCGTTTTGCATAACGCCGCACTGGTGAGTTCTAATCCAGTATTGGTGCGCTCCGCGGATCCCTCGCACGAATTCCTTGCCACAATACACAATAAGTATACGCTTCGATCGCTCGTGAATCTCCGCGGACAAATATCAAAAGAAGAGCGCGTATTTCTCGAGCATCATCCGGACGTACTGCTTCATGTGTTTCACTGGAGCGCAATACAGAAACCGCCGGCTGACGACATAGACCGTCTCTTGGCATTATATCGGAACCCGAAAAGCTTCCCGATGATAATCCATTGCAGGGCGGGAGCTGATCGGACAGGGCTTGCCATCGCCCTCTATCGCATTGAAATTGAAGGAATGGATCCTGCCGAAGCAATGACCGAAATGAAATTCTACCGCCATATCCATTTTTTGTACCCCGCAATGCAAAGCGAGCTTAATCAGCGATACGGCGCAAGTAGCACGGCGCGTTCGCTGTGGGCAAACATCAAGCATCTTATCAAGTTGCCGTTTACACTGATGCGCAACATTGTCTGGGATTTTGATATGTAGCCCTACTGTGTGTTATTCTGTAGTAAGATATTGCGGAGATACGGGATGGCCTACAGCAAAAAAGTGATGGAGCATTACGAAAATCCAAACAATGTTGGTTCTTTTCCAAAAGACGAAAGTGGAGTCGGCACGGGCATCGTAGGCGCGCCGGAATGCGGAGACGTGATGAAACTCCAAATCAAAGTGATTGTCATGCACGAATGTGCGGGATGCCATAACAGCTGGGAAGCAGAAACGCAACAAGCAAGTTGCCCTTTATGCAACGGCGTTCAGATTTCGGTATACGAAAAAATAATTGATGCGCGCTTTAAAACATTCGGCTGCGGCAGCGCGATTGCAAGCTCAAGCTACCTCACTGAACTGGTAAAAGGCAAAACAATCGAGGAAGCGCAAAAGATTAAAAATAGCCAGATTGTAAAAGAGCTTTCGCTCCCACCGGTTAAAATTCACTGCTCGGTTCTTGCCGAGGATGCTATTAAAGCGGCTATCGCCGACTGGAAAAAGCGCGCGGGAACAGAATCTCAAAAAACCGCGCCTTCTGAAGGAGGATACTAATATGATTACCATCACCGATACAGCAGCCGAGCAGATTAAAAAACAATTAATTGACGAACCGGAAGAGACTGGCATGCGCATTACTGTTGTTGGCGGCGGATGCTCGGGATTTCAATACGAGCTCGGTTTTTCTCAAAAGCGTCATGGTGATTATTTAATTTTTAACAACGGCATTCTCATTTTGATTGACGAGGAAAGTTTGAAGCTTGTTGATGGTATGATTCTTGATTATAAAAGCGGGCTCCACGGCGCAGGGCTTGTTTTCGACAATCCCAACGCTTCGAGAACCTGCGGATGCGGCATTTCGTTTTCCACGCAGTAAATGAGGCACCAATGACTATAACGCTCGCTGATAGTGCGGTAGAGAAAATAAAAGCATTGGTGGGCGCAGAATATGGTAAGGGGTTGCGCATTAAAGTGGTAGGCGGCGGATGCTCGGGGCTGAAATACAAAATGGAGCTCGAGTTTCCTCATGACACCGATAAGGTGTTTGAGCGCAATGGCGCCCGAATCATTGTTGATAAAAAAAGCTTTCTGTATCTTGCAGGGACCGAAGTGGCGTACCAAGAAAGCCTTGCGAAATCAGGCTTCCATATTATCAACCCGCGCGCGAAACGCACGTGCGGTTGCGGCGAATCATTTTCCGTTTGAAACATTTACCCCGTTACAAGTATTGTAACGGGGCTTATTTTTGGTATGCTGAAAGAATTATGAGATCAAATTATTTACTTACCTCGGAGTCGGTTACCGAGGGGCATCCGGATAAACTTGCCGATCAGGTGTCTGACGCAGTGCTCGATGCGGCGCTCGCACAAGACCCATATGCGCGAGTTGCCATTGAGACGCTCTTCGCGCATGGTTTTGGTGTGGTTGCCGGCGAGATGACAACGCGCGCATATATTGACATTCAAGGAATTGCGCGCAAGGTTCTTTGCGATGCGGGGTATACCAAAAGCGATTATGGTATTGACGGCAACACATGCGGTATTTTAGTTGCGCTCCACGAGCAATCTCCAGACATCGCGCAAGGCGTTGGGCAATACCGAAAAGAAAAACCGGAGTTTGTTGGCGCAGGAGACCAAGGCATGATGTTTGGCTATGCGACCGATGAGACGCCGGAGTTGATGCCCGCACCAATCGCGTTTGCGCATCGCATTACGCGCCAACTTGCAAAGGTTCGCAAATCAAAAGAGATTTCGTATTTGCGCCCTGACGGCAAATCACAGGTGACCGTAGAATATCGCAATGGAGTGCCGTTTCGCATTGATACGGTTCTCGTTTCTGCGCAGCATGATCCTGATGTCCAGCAAGAACACATAAAACGCGATATCGTCGCACACGTAATAAAAAAAGTTTTGCCGCCCGACCTTCTCAATCGTCGGACGAAGTATTTAGTGAATCCCACAGGGCGCTTTGTGATTGGCGGTCCCGCGGGCGACACCGGCCTTACCGGGCGCAAAATCATTGTCGACACCTATGGCGGTGCGGGAGCGCACGGAGGCGGCGCGTTCTCGGGCAAAGATCCTACCAAAGTAGATCGCTCCGCGTCATATTACGCGCGTTACGTTGCAAAAAATATTGTCGCGGCGAAAATTGCCAAGCGCGTAGAAGCGAAAATTGCCTATGCAATCGGAGTGCCGGAGCCGCTGATGGTGGATATTGATGATTTTGGAACATCAGATATTGGCCGCGCGAAATTGGCAAAAACAGTAAAAAAGCTCTTTGACTTCCGCCCCGGCATGATTATTAAACAGTTGCGCCTCCGCCGACCCATCTACCGCCAAACCGCAGCATATGGGCACTTTGGAAGAATGGACTTAGATTTGCCATGGGAGAAAACAAATAAGGTTAAGGAGCTAAAAGGATTATTGGAAAACTAGCATATAGTATGGAAACAGAGTATTCGTCGGTGACCAACAACAAAGAGCAGACACCGAGCTGGGATCGCTACCATGAGACATTTCGGCAGATTTATGGCGCTCGGGAAGATCAACAACATTCCAATCGCTGGTTGATTATGGAAAATCTTGATACTATGTCGTTTGATGCGGCTTTCGAACACTATAAAAGCGCTTTTGACCAAGCAGTAAACAATGCGCTGACGCAGGGGCGCCGCTATCTCGATTGGGATGTCCTGCAAGCATTTCGAGATATTGCTAACGATATTGATCTGCGTTTTACAAATGCCAAAGACAGTCATACAGACGCCGCGCGCAAACGTATAGCAGGGGGCCAAGAACAAGCATTTAAGTCCTTTTTGACATCCGCACTTGACGCATTGCGCAAAACATTGGATAGTCGGTAGATTATTTCACCCCTCGTTAGAAATTTTGCGGGCCTATAGTAAAATGGCATTACGTACCCTTCGCATGGGTAAGGTCCGGGTCCGATTCCCGGTAGGTCCAAAAGTAACGAAACATTGATGGATAAAATTGCTATTTTAGATTTTGGCGGACAGTATTGTCACTTGATTTCCCGAAGAATCAGAGATCTTGGAGCGCGTGCTGAAATAATGCCGCCTTATGTTTCCTCAAAAGCTCTACGGACCGATAGGTTCATAAAGGGGATTATCCTTTCGGGCGGCGCGCGCTCCGTGTACGAAAAAAGCGCGCCAAAGTTTGAGAAAGAACTTCTAAATCTAAATTTACCGATTTTGGGAATTTGCTACGGCCATCAGCTTATCGCGCATATGCTTGGCGGCACGGTTGCGTCGGGAAAATCCGGCGAGTACGGATTGATGAAATTAAACATCAAAAGGGCAGATGGAATTTTTGGGCATCTCGGAAAATCACAAAACGTTTGGATGAACCATCGCGACGTTGTCGTACGGCTCCCGAAATCGTTTGTATCGGCGGCAAATACAGAACACTCAAAAATTGCCGCATTCGCAAATAAAAAATTGAGAATTTTTGGCATCCAGTTTCATCCCGAAGTCAGCCATACAGAAAACGGCGATCAGATACTCAAAAATTTTGTTATTGATATTTGTAAATGCAAAAAATCGTGGACATCAACATTAGTTGCTAAAAATTTAGTCCGCGAAACGCGGGAAATTATCGGCAACGAAAAGGCGATTATCGGGCTTTCCGGTGGCATTGACTCGTCCGTTGCCACTGCTTTAGTAGGAAAAGCAATTGGTAAAAAGTTAGTTGCTGTCTACGTTGACACCGGTTTAATGCGCGACGGGGAGACGAAATTCATAGAGAAAACCTTTCGAAGAAAAAATCTAAATCTCAAAATTGTTAGGGCGGAAAAACAATTTTTCCGTGCGCTAAAAGGAATCGACTTGCCGGAACAAAAGAGAAAAATTATCGGAAAACTTTTTGCAAAAATTTTCCATGATATTGCTAAAGAAGAGCGAGCGCATTTTCTCATTCAAGGAACAATTTACTCGGACAGAATTGAGAGCGGCCTAACCAAGCACTCGTCAAAAATTAAATCTCACCACAATGTTGGCGGGCTGCCAAAAAATTTAAAAATGAAGCTGTATGAGCCGCTGAAGGACTTGTACAAAGATGAGGTGAGAAAATTGGCCCGGGAACTTAAATTGCCAAAAGAAATAATCGCAAGACAGGTTTTCCCTGGTCCGGGTTTAGCGATACGAATCATCGGCACAATAACGCCGGAACGCGTAAAAATCGTTCGGCAAGCCGGAAAAATTATTGAGGAAGAATTGGGGGAAACGGAATTTTGGAAAAACATCTGGATGAGCTTTGCCATTTTATTGCCCATCAAAAGCGTTGGTATTCAAGGAGACGCGCGCAGTTATAAATATCCGATTGTTGTCAGAATAGTGGAATCACGAGACGCGATGACAGCAAATTTCTCCAAAATTCCGTTCTCTGTCCTTGAAAAGATTTCAACACGAATTACAAATGAGGTTCGCGCGGTCAATCGTGTTGTGTATGACATAACAAATAAACCTCCAGCGACAATGGAGTGGGAATAAAAAGAGGTAACTCCTATATCTTTTTTTGTTGGTGAAGAAATGCGAGCGCCCCATAAAGACCGCCGAGGTCTCCGAGCGAGGCCTTTTTGATAGGCGGGGATTTGGGAAAAATAGTAAGAATCTTATTTACAGATTTTTCTACATGTGCGGCATTGATATTCCCGGATTGTATGGTGCCACCGCCAAGTACCACGACGTGCGGCGACCAGTGGAGAATGATGTTATGTATGCCGATAGCAAGATATTTTATTGCCATTTTCCACACTGCCGGGTTGTGGATTTTTTCTGCCGGCATGCCGTAGCGTTTCTTGAGCGCCGCAGCTCCTGCAAAATACTCCATGGTGTGCGCCGTATTTTTGTCAAGAATTTGGTGTCCTATTTCAAATCCTAGCGCGCTTCGATCAATTTCCCCATTTACAATCCGAACGCCATTAATCCCCGTGCTTACCGTAATATAGGCAACAATCTGCTTGCCCTTTCCCGAGCCGCGCACCGCCTCGCCAAGCCCTACAAGCGCCGTGTCGTTTTCCAAAAAAACATTTTTCGTGTGAAGCGCTCTTTGAAGCTCTTTTTTGAGAGGTCTATTATCCCATTTTGACATATTGGGGGCATGGAAAATTGTTTCTTTTTTTGCGTCCAAGGACCCGGCAACACCGCCGGCAACACCGATTACTTTGCGTAATGCTGCTCGCGGCGCGTGCTCCGAAAGCTCGCGCGCAAGCAACCGCAAAAGCGCAATGCCATCCTTAAAGTGTTTTGGCGTTGCGGCAATTTTGACATACCGTCTATCAAACGATCTTCCATCAAACGATGCCGCCACCCGCATCTTCGTCGCCCCAATGTCGAAGAGAATATACATAGTCATTTCAGTATAGCACTTGCCCAATTGTGCTCAAAAATCGCTCGGTGAGTATCCGCGATAGCTTTGTCTTCGATAAGCACAGAAATAAATGGCTCGCGAAATGTAACATAAGTTACTTTGCTGTCGTAGATGTTCATTTCAAGAGAAAATCGATACTTCGAATATAACACAAAAGCAATTTGAGTAACCTCTTTATTATAGGCATCCAGATATTTGCGGGCGGTTGGGGTATCGGGCACAATAGCGCGTTCACGAATTTTTCTTTTTCGTCGCTCGACAGCATACCATGATGCATATTTTTTTAAATGTTTAAGCAAGCTATCAAATGTATGTAATTAATCAAAAAGGGGCCGACGCGTTGCCGCATCGGCCCCTCTGTGCTCGCTATTTGTTCTCTTCAGATTCTTCCCAACAGCGCCTGCGCGCTTCTACTAAAATGCTTTTGTCGGCTGTTGCAGATGGATCGCACCATCGCAACTCGGGAACAATTTGGTATTTTACCGGAATAACCCCGCGCTCAATACCACCCAGAATCGACATCGCGTAGCATGAAAGATCAAACTTCCGACCAGGAATATAAGGGCCGCGATCAGAAACAGGGGCTTGTACAACTCTTCCGTTTCTCGGATTTTTTACTTGCACACAGGTGCCAAGCGGTAATTCTTTGTGTGCGATGAAAATTTTGTACATATCGAATGTCTGGCCGTTTGCCATAGGTCGGCCGTGAAAGCGTGGCCCATACCATGACGCTTTTACTATTTGCGGCGGCGGTATTAATGTAAAGCGCTTTTTGTTTTGCGTATGCCGCTGGGGATGAGGAACGACCCTATTGTCAAAAAATGCCCCGAGCGCGTTGTGTGGTACGCGATAAAGCATATCATCACTCCGTACCATGTAGTAATCTGCCGCATGCACAGAGGGTGCGTCCAAAACGGCAAAAACAAACAGCCCAAGTATCCAAATTGCAATCGCAACACGTTTTGTCATGACATCAATCTCCTTTCGTCTC
>DATDWI010000043.1:0-4220 GCA_036517415.1 Minisyncoccota bacterium | reverse complement strand
TTTGCTAAGAATCGGGATGGCAAACTTATCTTTTTTGATGCCGCGTGGTATGTTTTTTTTAAACCAGAGAATCCGGAGTGGCCATATGCTTTTGAAAACCTGTGTGATTCACTCAATATTGATCCAACATGGGCACGCAAGCGCTTTGAGCGTTTGATCTTTGACACAATAGACAAATAGTGTTTCGTGGTTGAATTGAGCACGAGCACGCGGATATTATCCGCGTGTTTTTAGTTATAAATATTTATGATACAGTGAAGCGTATGACAGGACATGAATTGCGTCAAAAATTTCTTGATTTTTTTGCAAAAAAGGGGCACGTTATTGTGCCTTCAAGTTCCTTAATTCCCGACGACCCTTCGGTGCTTTTAACAACCGCTGGGATGCAGCAGTTTAAAAAATATTATACCGGCGAATTCGACCCTATGACCGCAGTCCATCCGACGCTGGGGAAGCCGCTCGGATCGTATAGCGCCGTGTCTGTTCAAAAGAGCTTTCGCACATCTGATATCGAAGAAGTAGGGGACGAATCACACCTGACTTTTTTTGAAATGTTGGGGCATTTTTCTTTTGGTGACTATTTTAAAAAAGAAACTATAGAGTGGACTCATGAATTATTAACGAAAGTTTTTAGTATTGCGCCGGAACGAATTTCTGCCACTGTTTTTGTTGGAGACGAAAAAATACAGTTTGACAAAGAATCCTACGACACGTGGTCTGCATTTTTGCCAATAGAGCGAATTCGGAAAGGTCCGCGAGCGGACAATGTTTGGGGACCGGCTGGACCGGAGGGACCATGCGGTGCGGCAAGCGAGGTTTATGTGGACGATTTGGAAGTAGCCACATTGGTATTTATGGAGTACTACTGCGCGAAAGACGGAAATTTAACGCCGCTTTCACAAAAAGGCGTTGATGTTGGCTGGGGCTTTGAGCGATTAGCTATGATTTTGCAGGGCAAGAAGAATATTTTTGAAACAGACTTGTTTCAACCTATTTTTGAGAAAATTATTCTTCAGATACCAGGCAGGAACGATGAGCGGTCCAAACGAATCATTGCAGACCATGTTCGCGGGGTTACATTTCTTCTTGCGGATTGCGTTCATCCATCAAATAAGGGGGCAGGATATGTGTTGAGGCGGTTGATCCGTCGAGCGATGATGCAGACGCGACGAATGGGATTTTCTGAAAACTCTTTACTAAGTTTAATGGATGGAGTCATTGAGGATTATAGTTTCTATCCAGAATTGAAAAGAAATCAAGCCGATATCAAGCGAGAGTTTGCTTCCGAACTGGAAAAATTTGAAAAAACTTTGGCATCAGGAATTAAAGAGTTTTTTGCTAAATTCCCGGAGTGGACTCATTCTGATGAATCTTCCGGATTTCACAAAGTAAGAAAAATATCCGGAGACGATGCTTTCTATTTTTACCAGAGTCATAGTTTAACTCTGGATGTAATAAAAGATCTTGCAAAGTTAGGCGGACACATTGTTGAGGTTGATGAGCAGGAGTTTGAGCGAGCACGAGATAAACATCGCGAAATCTCTCGCGCGGGAGCGGAGAAAAAATTTGGCGGGCATGGGTTGTTGCTTGATACCGGGGAGCTTAAGGCGCGCGACGAAGCGGAGCTTCAAAAAGTAATACGCCTCCATACGGCCACACATTTATTGCACGCGGCGCTTCGAAAAATTTTAGGAGAAAGCGTCCGGCAGATGGGGTCGGATATTACCGCCGAGCGGACACGGTTTGATTTTTCTTTTGACCGGAAACTTACTGATGACGAAAAACAACAAATAGAAACTCTGGTGAACGATGTCATTAAAAAAGGACACGACGTTACCATGCAGGAAATGCCGTATCAGGAGGCAATCACGCAAGGGGCGCTTCATTTTTTTAAAGAGAAATATCCCGAACGCGCCAAAGTATATACAATTGGCGATTCTTCGACAAGTTTAGGGCATCCTTTCAGTCGTGAACTTTGCGGCGGACCGCATGTACAAAACACCAAAGAGATCGGGCATTTTCGGATTCTCAAAGAAGAGGCCGTTGCGTCGGGGGTGCGGCGTATCCGCGCAACGGTTGGGTAATAATACACGCTGTTGACATTGCAAATCGGATGCGCTATACTGGACTTTATTGAGTTGTAGGGAGGTCTGCCTACAAAGCAAATATTAATAGATAGCGCACATTTCAATGGCGAAAAAGCTTTATGTAGGAAGTCTTTCCTACAGCACCACTGATGCCAGCTTGCGAGATTTCTTTGCAGGCGCGGGAGCAGTGGAAAGTGCTACGGTGCTGGTGGATCGTATGACGGGGCGCTCGCGCGGATTCGGCTTTGTCGAGATGACAAATGACGAAGACGCAGCGCGCGCAGTTGAGATGTTCAATGGGCAAGAGCTCGACGGACGAAAAATCATCGTCAACGAGGCGCGCCCTTTGAGCGATCGTCCTCCGCGCCGCACAGGTGCCGGTGGCGGGTTCCGCAGGGAACGCTACGACACCATGCGGTAAGCATGTACAAAACCCTCCGATGGACATCGGAGGGTTTTGTGTTATATACTTATATTTATGTGGAGATATTGGACTATTGGGATAGGAGGCGCGGTGATTGCCTTGTTGCAGCAACTTGGATTTCCCGCGTCGTTTAAGCGATTTGTTGCGAGCGCTGGCGGTATCGGCTTGGCGGCGTTGGGGTTTTGGCTTCTTGCGGAAGAGCAGGAGAAGACTCGGAAGGAAAAGACTCGAAGCAATGACGATCCGAATGTATAGGATTTTTTTATGCAATCCGTTGATTATCTCATTATCGGTGGCGGGATTGCGGGAACAACTGCCGCGGAAACCATCCGCGCGCACGACGCGTCCGTTGCTATTGCTATTGTGGAACGCGAGCCATACCCGCTCTATTCGCGCGTGCTTATTCCGCATTATTTAAAAAAAAAGATTGAGCGCGAGCAGCTTTTTTTGCGCACTACGGCTGATTACGAAAAACAGCGCATTGGCTTTTATGGCAGTGCGGTGATGGTTGGCTGTGATGTTGAGCGGCACGAAGTAACGGCGTTGTTGGGCGGGAAGGAAAGCGACGAAATCTTTTCATACAAAAAACTTCTTATTGCAACCGGTGGCACGCCAAAGCCGGTGCCGTCCACGTTGTCGTTTGGTGATACTATCCCGATGCTGCGCATGCAGACGCTCTCTGACGCCGATGCTATTCTGGACGCTCTTTCTGGTGCTTCCGCCAAAGAAGCGGCAGTGCTCGGCGAGGGATTTATCGCGATGGAATTTATTGAGACGTTTTTTATCAACGGCTTTCGGGTGCACGCGCTCTGCCGAGGCGGTCTTTTTGGAGAAAAACGACTCGGGGTTCAAGGAGCGCGCATGCTCGAAGAGTTATACCAAAAACATGGCATTCGGTTTTACAAAAACATCAAAGACGAAGAGATCGCGCGCCGCGATGTGTGGCTTGCTGAAAAAAGCAAGCCGTTTCCTATCGCGGTGGTCGGCGCGGGCATTGGTCTTGCGCGGTCGCTTGATATGTTCGGAGCGCTGACGAGCAATCGCGGCATTGTGGCGAACGAATACTTGCAAACGAGTAATCCCAATGTGTATACTGCAGGAGATGTTGCGGAGTGGTTTGATAACCTCAAGGGCCGCCACACGCTGGTGGGGAATTGGACGAACGCATTTGTACAAGGAAGAATCGCGGCGCTTAATATGCTGGGGCACAAAACACCGCTGAGGACAGTGCCGACATACAATATTGTCAATTTTGGCATTAACGTGACGTTTGTTGGTGATATCGAAGGAGAAGACGATGTGTGGGAAGAAGTTGGGACGGTGGTGCATCCGTTTTTGCGGCGCGTGCTATTTCAAAGCGGCAAAACAATCGGCGGGGTTTTGATTAATCGCTTTTCGGATAAAACGCGCCTTGCTTCGCTTATTGAGGCGGGCGCATCACGCAATGATGTCGAAAAAACATTATAAAGGGTTTAACCGTCTTGCTTCACAGCTCGGTATTGCCGGATTTTTTTTGGCAAGTGCCGCGCTATTATTTTTTTGGTCACCGGTGGCAGATCAGGCAAGGATTGCGAGCATTTTTCAATTTAGCAAGCAATCCGATTGCTTAGCGCCTGGGCAATCGGATTGCTTGGTTCAAGTTCCTGCGCCAAAACCGCGCCATATTTCCACCCCCGAGCCGCTCAAAGCAATCTATATGACCAGTTGGG
>DATDWI010000042.1:0-3074 GCA_036517415.1 Minisyncoccota bacterium | reverse complement strand
TTGGGAAGCACTATCCCCAACGTCGATCGTTATCTTCTTCCCATTATTGCGGTTATTATTGTGTTTTCCTTTATTCCGAGCATCGCGCACATTATGAAAAACAAATCATCGCGCGATCAGCTGCGCGCCCATATCGTTGGTGTTGTTCAATACGCACTCGACCAAACAGTCAGAAAAAATAAAAACAAGGTATGAACGAAAAAACAATTCGGTTAGAGGCGCTCAAAAAGGAGATGGAAGAAAACAAAACCCTCCCGCTTTGCGGCGAAGCGAATTTGGTTTTCGGGGAAGGGAATTCTGACGCAAGGGCGGTGTTTATTGGCGAGGCGCCGGGATTTCACGAAAACCAACAGCAGCGTCCGTTTGTAGGGCAGGCAGGAAAACTGCTTGATAATTTGCTCAAGTCCATCGGCTGGCCGCGCAACTCCGTCTATATTACCAATATTGTAAAACGCCGTCCGCCCAATAATCGCGATCCATTACTAGAGGAGATTGAGGCATATAAACCCTATCTTGCACGGCAGATTGAAATTATACAGCCAAAACTCATCGCGACGCTCGGGAGGTTTTCGATGAATTATTTTCTGCCGGATGCCAAAATTTCACGAGACCATGGAAAGTTGATGAAGACCGAACATTATACGATTTATCCTCTGTACCACCCCGCCGCCGCACTTCGTTCCACCGCGGTGTTGCGAGAACTTGAGGATGACTTTAAAAAATTACCAGAGATTCTTAATGGACTGCAAAACGGCGCCAACGGCGGCATCGTAGAAATGATAAATAAAAACGCAAAAACCAATCAAGCGGCAGATCAAATGCCGCTTTTTTAAAAACGCGCTTTAGATTTTTTGCGCTGCGATAATTTTTTCCTTGATTTGTTCTGCTCGAGCAACGGTTTCCAAATCTTCCCACTGTTGCCGCAAACGCTCATCGGCCGGCACTTCGCCGTTAGAAAATACCACCGGGATCGATCCTGGCTTATAGGCGGTTTCAACTAATTGCAATCTCTCTTTAGTGAATGGTGTTACAAATACCTTTCCACTTTTGGTAATAACCGCAATAACGCCGTTGTTTACATCATAGGTTTCTGGTTGGTAAGGGCTCTGATCTCCTACTGCTAGCTTGCTTACTTTGGAACGCTCTTTTCCTTTTAGCCCAAATCTTTCTATCTCTAATCCTTCATCAACACGAAACCAGAAACCGGACGTCAGGTCAGCTTCAAGTTGAGTTACTGCTTCCGGCGTCTGCCTTAGACTCCTTTCCGCGTCTTGTTGCATACTCTGCGCAAGAATTTCGTCGCGCGCATTGTCAAAAGCCCCCTCAATAGAATTTTTCATAAAACGTTGAAATACAAATAAGTAAGTTTATCTACACGACCTTTTATGCTTATAATCTATAGTAGGAGCAGTAACAGAAAAAAGCAAGCAACACGGCTTTATTGCTTTGGTTGCGTATTTAAAAACAAGCGCTTTACAACAAATTAATTATAATTAGCTATCATATATGCTATTATGCTATGCCGATACTAAACATTATCCTTCCACAAAAAGACCTAACAAAAGCCAAGGAGCAGGCGCGGCGAGAGGGATTCATAGCCTCGCTGCTTGGGTGCAATTTTTGATTGAAAAACGCGTTTGTCTTGAGGAGTCTCCCAAACTAAAGCCCGCCGCAGTTATTTCAGAGATAAAAAACTGGATTGTACAAAGAACGGTTTCTGAGAGCACTCGTGAAATCTTTGGAATCGCTGATAAAACCAATCAATAACAATATCGAGCAATTTTTAGAATTCGAAATGGTACTGCCGAGGTTTTACATATATCAAAACATTATCGGAAATAACGTTATGCCATGAAAATTCGCATCAACATCACGGTCAATCGCGCCATTCAGATTTTACTCGTCTATTTATTTTTTGTTGTTACCGCCGAGAGCTTGTTCGCGCCGTTGCTTGCAGTGTTTATTACCGAGCGCATCGCGGGAGCAACGTTGCGCACCGTGGGTTTCGCGCTCGCGCTCTACGCTATTGCAAAATCAGCAGTGCAAGTTCCGCTTGCGCGGGCGTTAGACAACAAAAAAGGAGAGAGGGATGATTACTATACGCTTCTTGCGGGCGCCGGACTCTCGGTGCTCTATCCTTTATTTCTTATTTTTATATCGAAGCCATGGCACTTGTATGTTTTGGAAATAATGTCGGGCATCAGCGCGGCAGCACTCATGGCGGCCTACTACGCTCTTTTTGCGCGTCATATCGACAAAGGAGCAGAGGGGTTTGAGTGGAGTTTGTTCAGCGTCGGTGGGCTTACCATTTCAAGCGCAATAGGAGCTGCGATTGGCGGCGTGATGGCGGACATTTTTGGATTTACCACGCTTTTTATTACGAGCGGCGTTATCAACATCATTGTATTTTTCATTTTATTCTCTCTCTATCCGCTTCTCGACAGCGCACGTCCCACCGCGCTTCCTCCGTTTTCTCCCATTCCAAAAAATCCCACGACGAAACAGTAATAAAACTTCACCCCAGCACGATGGCTGGGGTTTGTTGATTGGAAAGAACGAAGTAGCAGTTAGTACGAGCAAGCTCGCATGAGGTGGCCCAGAGGGCCTATGGTTGACGAAGAAGGCAAAAACCCAGATTGAGGTGATGCGATAATTGCTTGTACTACGTTAAAGAACGAATTGCTTTCCCACTTTCTAGTATAAAGGGGTTGGCGCGTGCGTGCAAGTACAGGGGTGTGGATAACTATATTTGTGTTATTCTGTTGAAGCTCTTGGGGGTATAATAAAAACAATGAGTAAAAACAATCAAACTAATCACGATATCGCCAAACTGCTTTATGAAATGGCGGAGCTTTTGGCAATGAGCAATGTTCCGTTTAAGCCGAGAGCATATGAAAAAGCGGCGCGGTCCATAGAGTCGTTCGGCGATGCCGTTGCGGTGTTATACAAAAAAGGAGGCACCGATGCGCTTAAGAATATTCCGGGCGTTGGCGAAGGGATTGCCGATCGTATCGCCGAATATCTGGATACGGGAAGTGTCTGGGACTACGAAAAACTCAAGCACAAAATACCGG
>DATDWI010000041.1:0-4727 GCA_036517415.1 Minisyncoccota bacterium | reverse complement strand
TCTACACAATATCGATAGTACCGAGGAGTTCGCTCGATATAGGCAATATCGAGGTCTGACAGCGTCTGGGTTGGAATGGGGGCAGCGTAACCAATAATGCCTGGCCAAATTAAAAATACCGCGGTAATTCCGCCTTTTCCTATCAAATATGCTGTATTTCGCATAAATATGAAAATGTTAGTTGATAATGTTAATAAAAAACCTTTACGTGCTTATAAAGAACCTCTCTTTGCTTTAATGCTACCATAACGCCCCCCCCCGCAATAGAGTTGTGCACAGAGTCATCCGACTCCCAAGCTGCGTTCTAATCAAGCTTCAGAAGTTTACGGGCGGTTTCTGTTGCTTCGCGCGACAAGAAGCGTTTTATCTCGGGCCATGATACTTTAAAAAAACATTTCGGCATCGGATCATGTTCTGCGTCAGCAAAATAGGTCAAGCTCTTGATGATGTGGTTTATATTGTGTTCTTGCCCCGGGTACTGACTTAAAGATTGTAAAATAATATCGAAAAGTGGCTCGCGGTTACGGCAATACCAATAAAGATCAACAAAATCACGTTTCCTGCCGCGCTGACTGATGGCAATGATTTTCATAGCAGCAATGTCATGGGGAAATAATATGCGCACTGCGCCACATTGCATTCGTTGTTTTGAAGGAATAAAAAACGGATAAGAGATGAAGCTCATTTTTGCGCCGGCAAGTTTGCCGTACAACGTTCCGGATTCGCGATAGGTTGCCTCCCACTTTTTTGTTGCAAGGAGCGCGCGCTCAACAGCAAGGTTAGGAATACGCGTACGGGGCGTAAAAAAATCTAAGTCAACTGATTGTCGATGTCCTGTCTGAAGCGCCAGCGCAGTCCCGCCCGCCAAATACCATCCTGAAGTATTTAAAAAAGAAATCCTCTGCGCGAGCAAAAATGCGCGACGCGTTGCTGGCGGCAACAAATGGAGAAAAAGCTGCTCTGGCTCAATGTGTGTTATGTGAGTAGTAGTTGCCATAGCGACCGGGACTTTGCGTGAATAACTCGCGAGGTTTTTGTGACATCGCGAATAAGCGCGTGATCGTAATAGTGCCACATCCAGCGCACTTCGCGGTCATTGCCAAAATCCAAGATGCGCTCGACGATATAGCGAGCATGGCGTTTCGGTTCAATCGTCTTTGGGTCCACATCCCAAAAGAGCGACTGCCGAAACCGCGGAATGGTTTTTCCAACGCGCCCCATATGCTTTAGTGTATCATAAAAAGGGGGAGTCGCCAATGTGTTGTGTTGCCCTATTTTATGTTTTGCATGCCATGTTGGTTGTTTTCTCTATACAACTTACTGTTATGGTATGCCTATATCATATAAAACTCGCATCGCATCTTTTTCTTGTAAGCGAAGATTTGCTCCACACCAACGACCCTCAAATGGATTTCGTTGAGATAAACTTTCTCCGCAATCGTTAAATCCAGGAGCGACCGTTGAGCTTTCAATGCCAGTCAGCGCAAAAGCAGTAACGGATGCAAACCACGAGGCATCGATGTATCCATTATAAAAGTCTGCAGAAATCCCTGCGGCGCTTAATATATCACCAAGTGTTGTGCAATAACCATAGAAACTACCAAAGCTATTACTATTATTACAGTCATAGCTGCGTTTCCAATAGGCATAGTTGAGAGGAGTTGCTGCTGGATCCTGAGTAAGTTCATAAAACTTAATTGGCGCAAATGGGTGTTGGCCTGTATGCGGCGGCTCGGTAAATATTTTGTCCGGATAATAGTTTGATTTATATCGTAATTGAAGGAGCTTGAGAGATGGATTCACTGCGACGTCTATTTCTTTAAGATGAACCTTATTTTTAATAGCAGGGGCTTCGGAGGCGCGAAACGGAGCACGAGCCGGCACATCAGAAGATACAAATCCGCGCGCAAATACTATATACGGCGCATCACCTGCCTGAAGCGGTCTAAACTCACGCAATACTAATTTGTGAATTTCGGAACCTTGAAATTTTTCTACAAGCTCGGGGTTGCGATCAAGTTCTTCCACAACATTAGGCGGAATCAAAGAAATTTTGTTTAAACCAGCGAACGCCCTTGCCGCAAAAATCAAATTATTTCCGTCGCCAAGTATATTTAATCTATTAGTTTCCTTATTGAGACCGACGTCAACTTCAATTACCGTTTGCGTACCGAACCCTTCTGAATCACGAAAAACATCAAACATACTTATTATCTCCATAGAAGGAATTGTTTTCCAATTAAAACATTCGAGGCCCTCATAGATACAAACGTATTTTTGACGCGCCTGAAAAGCGCGAAGACCCATATCCTTATTTTCATAGTTGTAATACTTTGTGTCGTTTGCTTCTGGGTCAATATCCCCGGTGAGCGTTATCCTTCGAACCTTCATGTTGCCAAACGAATCATCAACATTTGTTGAAAAGATGAGGCCGTCGGGCCATTTTCCAATCCATCCCCATTTTGCCTCCAGCGCCGCATCAGCATAAGGAACACGAACGAGATTCTTAAAAAAAACAATCGCGTCTTTAAATAAATTTTTCGTAGTCTCCCGTGTGTAGGTATGTGGTTGTTCGTGGAAAGTTGCTGTAGCTAACACCGAGGTATTGTTAAACGCGAAACCTCTACTTCCTGCGGGCATTGATACAGTTTGCAGTAACGCCTCGTCACTGTGCTTGTAAAGAAATTGAACGGACACATATTGGTTTTCCGGCAAGAAAAACCTCGTGATACTCCCATGCACATATGCGCCATGGTCTTGGCACCCAATGCACAATGAATTCCACACCTCATACCCACCCGGCGCAGTACTTTCTATCTCGTAGACTCCTGCGGGCAGATTGTCGCGAAGTACTCCTCCGCGTGGCATTCCCAGCCACTCACCACCATTGATACGAATCTGTTGAGTTGCTGCAACGGTGTTATTATTGGTAGAATCGTATCCAGTAACCACTATTTGATTTCCGTTGCCCACTGGAGGCAAGGACAATGAAATTACATTTCCTACCATGCGCGGATTAGAAAGTGTGGCATCAGAAATAGTATGGAAATTATTAAAACGTGTCGCGTTTTCTGGTTTGTTGCCACAGGCGCTGTTGTTTTCCACGTTCTCGCCAGGCGAACAAATAGTATCGGTGTGATTTTGATCGCTACCCGGCTGCGCTGTCGGAGGTTCGATAGTCGGCGTCTCTGGTTGCGTAGACGCAAGATTCCAGCGGAGTTGGATGCGAGGACCAGGACCTGCGCTTCGGTAAAACATTAATAATGTAAGTGTTCCGGTAGATTTTGACGGGGTTGAATTATCAACCACAAACGATGCAGTGCTTGCTTGTTGATCTCCGGGAAGATTTCCAACAATTGCAGTTCTCTTGAGAGCGCCGTCACGGAAGCTGTTTGCAAAAAGATTCAATCTGCCATTAGCATCCTTGCGGAACGTATAAGTCCCCGCGGAAAGAAAATCAAAATTGCCGGCTAGTACCGCAACAAAAGGAGTTTGTGTCTCCCATGAGGATCGCAGAAACGTACTGAAAGGACCAGCAATTTCCGGTGTCTGAAACTCTTTCTGTCGATCAATGTATTTTACGCCAACCCATTGATTGTCCGGTACGGGAAGCAGTCCGACAAAAAACCAGTCGGGATGCGGCGCCTCTCCGCCAGTGCCGTTTTGAAACTGGAAATGTTGATATTCAATGCGCAAATGGTGGGCTCCCGCCGAAAGCTCGGTTTCGAGCAGTCGTGCATCAGGAGCGCGCGTAGACCGTACCAACCGATCATCAACCCAAACTTTCAAGAAACTACCGCCCGCTCCCGTTGTTATCATCTGTGGCCCTGTTTTTGAAACATTAAATGTTGTCGTACAACGTATCCCTTTATGAAGTGTGCCGCCCGGCGTTCCTTCGTTATGCGAAAATAAAAATCCGTCCCCGAATAAATTCGGCGCCTTAGAACGCTTTATAATTTCCCCGGTATTGGGTATCGGATCTGCATCGGAGTTAATATTCGGGTTCGTTGGCATTTCGTACCAGGAACATTCTGCGGATTGTGCAGAAACCGTGTTGCCCCCTGCTCCTCCCCCGCCGCCCGATCCTAAGTCACCGGTCACGAGATAACTCCCCGACACATCGCCGAATTGAAAAGCAGTGAAGTTTTGAGTTGTGGGAAAAGTTGCGGTTGTGGAGACGGTTGCCGTACCGTTTTGGCATGAGGTGGTTGATATGCTGGGAGAGGTTTTGGTAGTCGCGTCTCCGGTGGAAGGAATAAAAAGCCAGTCGGAGTTACAGCGTTCTCCGACCGTAAAGTGAGACGTAAGGCCGACTTTTCGCTGGAGAATCATAACGGCATCTACCGCGTTGACTGCGCCGTCTCCCGATACATCTGCAACGAGTTTCTGTTCCGGAGAGAGCGTACGGATGCCAACGGCGGCCTGAAGCACCATAACGGCATCACTGGCGCTGATGTTGGTATCGCCGATGTCTTGTTTTTGAGGTGATATCTGCCAAGAACCGGAAGAGAGATTGGAGAAAGAATAGTTTCCCTGCTGGTCTGTTTGGGTTGTTTTGGTCTCTTGGGTTACTGTATTAGTCAAAATCACCGTAACGTCAGAGATCGGCTCTTTATTTGACTGGAGAATAGAGCCGGAGAGAGACAGCGACGGCTGTGGTACCACAAGGGCAGAAGCAGAGGGAACAACAAGAGCGGTGAACAAAAGTACAGATGCGATACCGGCAG
>DATDWI010000040.1:0-2747 GCA_036517415.1 Minisyncoccota bacterium | reverse complement strand
TAAAAATATTGGTATAGAGAAACGCAATAATCGAGTTGCGCATTGCAATAATGGCGTTTTTCATACAACCAGTATAATGGTTTTCCCGCTTTGAGTACATCACATTGTGGCGCGGCCTTGAAAGGCCGTAACATGATTGGTATTATTGAATTAAGGAAAACGCCTATTCGCCCATGATATCCAATACAACACAAAACAATGGAATAGCAATAGCACTAACAACTGCGTTCGTAAGCGGCTTTGCCGTATTTATCAATAAATTCGGTGTTGTGTTTTGGGTGAACTCATCTGCTTACACCACAGCAAAAAATTTGGTGGCAGCGATGATCCTCACTGCGTGCGTTCTGCTTTGGGGGAAAATGGGAGAATTGCGCCGACTCTCAAAAAAGCAATGGGTTCAACTGCTGCTGATAGCATTCGTCGGCGGATCCGTGCCGTTCCTTTTATTTTTTAAATCATTAACAATTATTTCAGCCACCGAAGCCGCGTTCATTCATAAAACACTCTTCGTGTGGGTTGCTATCATGGCGCTCCCATTTCTCAAAGAACGCCTCGGAATAATACAACTTTTTGGTCTTCTGGCACTGTTTTTGGCGGTTTATATCGCTGGCGCTCCAGCAAAATGGTCGCTCGGCGCAGGGTCTGCTATGGCGCTTGGCGCAACAATGCTGTGGGCCGCCGAAACGATTATCGTAAAAAAAACTCTTGCGGGGATATCGACAACCACTGTTGCGTGGGCGCGCATGTTTTTTGGATCTTTGTTTTTGATGCTTTGGTTGCTTTTCACAGGCGAAATAGCAGATGTTATCCCGTCATCGCTTTCGCAAGGATTCTGGGCAGTGGGGGTTGGTGTGGTGCTTTTTGGATACGTAATCGGTTGGTATTCCGCGCTTCAAAGGGCGCCTGCAACAATAGTAAGTTCTGTGCTTGTGCTTGCTGCCCCGATTACCGCAATACTTGATGGAGCAATGATGCGACGCGCCGTTCCGACAAAAATAATTATTTATTTTGCGCTGGCGTTATTAGGAATATTTCTCATGACAAAGCTTGAATATTACTACTCAAAATTTGCTAAAAAAGAAGAAGTTTTTTCGGCCTGAAATTGATGGCGTGCTTCGTTGCAGCCGATATGCGTTCGGGCCAAACCGACTTCATTACTGCGGTCCTGACGCGAATCAGGAAATTTTATCGTATATCAAAGATGGTGTGCGCGACCACGGCATCGAAGCGCTTCTCCAGCAATTTCGCACCATGTATCCGTATCTCTGCTATATTGCGCGCGCCAACAAGATAAACGATCCGTTCGATAAGCGCGTCGTAGAGGCGTATTGGCTCGGAAATGAACTGCTTGAGCGCATTGAAAAACAATCTTTTTACCGGCATCTCCAAGAAGACCATAAAATAAAAAGCAGGATCGGATCAAAATTGTTCAATATTCTCACGCAAAAAATTAGTGGAGGCGCGTTACCGCACCACTCATTTCATGTTTTTAATATTTGGAAACGAACGGGTCACACGGAGGATGCACACACCATAGAAAGCATGAACGAGTGCAGAGTGAGTTCGGGCGAAGTATGTGATATCAATGGTCCGTGGATTATCGTAAAAACGCGCCCGTTTGTGTATTTGAGCGGCAAACTTGCGCTTGCTCTACACATAAAGCGCAAAATAACACGATCGCTTGCATCAGACATAGAAATAGATGAAATGAAAATCGGTGATATTATATCAATACACTGGGGAGTTCCCTGTGAAATTATTACTCCTGCGCAAGCACGGGCGCTCGAATATTACACACTCCGCAGCATAAACCTCGCCAACGAAGGCGTATGAAAATCATTGTTTTGGGAAATCCAGAAATGGATTCCGATGCGCTACCACTAAAAATCTTGCCGCGTTTAAAAAAAGAATTCCAAGAAATAGAGTTTGCAGTCGTTGACCCAAATGAGGAATGGGAAATACCCGAAAACCTCGTGATGATGGATACCGTAGAATGTATTGATCAAGTAACAACCTTTAATGATCTGTCGTCATTTTCGGTAGCACCCCATGTAACGATGCACGACTTTGATGCTTATGCGAATTTAAAACTCTTAGAAAAATTAGGAAAATTAAAAAAAATAAAAATAATTGGTGTACCGCCTGCAATTTCCGAAGAAGAAGCGATAAAACAAATCGTGCCGACTATTCATTCCACCGCACTTTTAAAAAATGCGCGGCGCAGCTCATGCAAGGATCATAGGCCCGAATAAGTTTTTCTACCTCCAATTGTATTTTTTCTTTTGCGGCATCGGGAAGAAGATTTTGTACCAACACAAATATATCTTCTTCAATATTTATCTGATTCTGTCCCGTGGGCACTATCACTTCCCCGCTTGTTACCACGCCGTCCTTTCGTACATGATATTGGTGATACAAAGTCCCGCGCGGCGCCTCCATAACGCCGACACCGACAGCATCTCGCGGTGCCTTTTTTACAATCGGCTCCTGAGTAATTGTGTTGGATTGTAAAATCTCAACCGCGTGATCCAAACAGTGTAATATTTCAATTGCTTGTGCTACATTATTCATAAAAATATCGGTAGAAGGAAAAATATCGAGTGCGGCGCGCAAAGACGATTTGGTCCTTGCGTGCAGTAAATCCTTTGCCAAATTCATTCTTGCCAACGCGCCGACCATATACGATCCGCGCTTATGCTGATAAGCCGACGCTTGAGAATACGGCAAAACAATCCGTTCGAGATGAT
>DATDWI010000039.1:0-27266 GCA_036517415.1 Minisyncoccota bacterium | reverse complement strand
ACACGGGGAGCGCATCGCGGCTTATGCGCTCGATGGCGCGCATGACAAATACTAATGGGACATCCGACCTCCAAGGTGTTTGAAAAACCCGCACTCGCATTGCGCGTACTGCATTCATGGAAATGGTACCGCTATCGGTATCGGGCATCAGCTCAAAAAAATTAGGGTTCTTTGAAAACTCTTTTCCAAGCAATAACTCCGCGTATTCTTGCACCGCGCTCTCTTTCCCCGCCTCATCACCACCCCACAACAAATACGCGTGCGAAAGTGTATGAGTGTTTAATTGTTTATAAAAAACCGAATGGTGTTTCTGATCCATAATCGCTATCTCTTTGCGATAACGCTTCGTTTATACTCTTCGAAATATTCGAGCGCAATGCCAGTTCCTTTGGCAACGCAAAAAAGCGCGTCTTTGGCAACATTGGCGGGAACGCCGGTGGAGCGCGTTACCAACGCGGGAAGATTTCGCAGCAATGATCCTCCGCCCGTCATGGTAATCCCCTGCTCAATAATATCAGAAGCAAGTTCCGGCGGGGTGTGATGAAGTACTTGTTTGATTGCTTTTATGATGTCGCGAAGCTCCGACTCAATTGCTTTTACAATTTCATTCGTACGAATATCAATCGAGCGCGGAAGCCCGGTAAGAATGTCTCTTCCTTTGACCGTCATTACCAACTCTTCTTCGATCGGAATTGCCGACCCAACGGAAATTTTGATCTCCTCCGCAGTACGGTCACCGATTGCCAAATTGTATTGTTTTTTTATGTAATCGGCGAGCGCTTGATCAATTTTGTTGCCAGCAACTTTAACTGACATCGCGCTGACAATGCCACCCAAAGAAATCACCGCGGCATCCGCCGTGCCGCCGCCAATATCAACAACCATATGACCGCGCGGTTCATAAATAGGAATACCAGCGCCGATTGCCGCCAAGATCGGCTCTTTGATAACATAGGCCGCTTTCGCACCCGCCTTGACCGCGGCCTCAACTACCGATCTTCGCTCCGTGGAGGTAACGCCCGCAGGAACCGACACTAAAACTTCCGGGCGCACCAAATTCCATCGTCCGATTGCTTTGGTAATATAGTAGCGCAGCATCGCTTCGGTAATACGGTAATCCGCAATCACCCCATCTTTCATGGGCCGGTATGCCACAATCGTATCCGGCGTTCTTCCAATCATCACCTTTGCTTCATTCCCTACCGCAAGAACTTTGTTGTCGGGCATCGCCACCGCAACAACCGATGGCTCGTTGAGCACAATCCCCTTGCCCGGGATGTACACCAATGTATTTGCGGTACCCAAGTCAATGCCAATTTTTTTGATGAATAAGTTCATTTTTCTACATTCTATATATAGCACCTAAACCCGTTCAATAAAAGCCCCCAAGCTCCGCAATCGAGCATCAATACACTCATAGCCACGATCAATGAAATAGATAGTATTGATTGTCGAACGCCCATCGGCAATAAGCGCAGCAAGCACAAACCCGAGTCCGGCACGCAAATCGGGGCTTTCAATCTCGCGGCCGCGAAGCGCCGTAGGACCCTCCACCGCAATGCGATGAGGATTGTGTATGGTAATATGAGCCCCCATGCGATTCAGATCCTCGATATAATGAAAGCGTCCGTCAAAAATTGTCTCAAAAATTGTACTCTGCCCGTGCGCTTGCGTCATCAGTACCGCAAACGGGGCTTGGAAATCGGTCACAAAACCGGGGTATTCGTGGGTGCGCACCGAAATACTCCGAAGCATTTTCGGCTTTCGCACAACCATGCTTGTTCCTGCAATGTGTACCGAAACCCCCGCTTCACGGAGAACTTCAATAAGCGAGCGAACATGATCGGGCACACAATCCGTAATAGTAATGTTTTTGCCGAGTGCAGCGCCCAAAAGAAGAAAACTTGCTGCCTCAATGCGATCGGGTAAAACCGAGAAAGGAGCTGGTGGCTGAAGCAAGGTTCCTCCGGTGCCAGTAATTTTAATCGTATGCGTACCGGCCCCTTCTATGCGCGCCCCGGATTGATTGAGAAATTCCGCAAGATGAGGAATCTCCGGCTCACACGCCGCATTCATTAAGATTGTGGTGCCGTGGGCCACAACCGCGGTCAGCATAAGCGCCTCGGTACCTGTTACACTGATATGACGAAACATATATTCCGTGCCTCGTGGCGCCGTAAGAGAAATATCATATTCCTCCGGTCCCTTAGTCACGCGCGCTCCCATGCTTATCCACCCTTTCAAAAACAAATCAATGGGGCGCGCTCCGATAACACACCCGCCGGGGTGTGGAAACGTTACTCGCCCGAGACGAACCAGCAAAGGCGCTACCAGCACAATAGAGCCACGAAAACATTTCGCGATTTCTGGGTGTAGTTCGTGGTTACGAATACCGGAAGCATCAATGCGAAATTCGTGTTCTCCCACTCGCTCCACCGTTGCTCCCGCGTGCTCCAGAAGTTCAATCATACGAAAAACGTCTTCGATAAGCGGAACGTTGGTAATGGTAAGTGGTTTTTCATACAAAACAGATGCTGCGAGAATTTTAAGTACCGAGTTTTTAGCGCCCCCAACCGCGATGGTTCCTTCAAGCGCGTGTCCGCCATCAACAATAAAACTCGAGGGCCTATTTCCCCTCGTCGCAATCACCTTGCTAATATGCTTCACCATATTGTAGATCATATATGATAGAGGACTTGGCGTCTATTGAAGTCGGACTTCCTTATGTCGTACAATACAATATGCTCACGAAGCGAAAGCGTCGTATTTTATTTGTCGTCACGTTAGGAGGATTCGTTGCTTTGAGTATCGCAACGCTTTTTTATAGCTTAGGGTATCGCGTCGGGCCGGAATGGCAAATTCAAAAAACCGGCGGTGTTTTTATTCGCGCCAACGAAACAGGAGCGGATGTTTTTGTTGACGGCAAAAAGTCAAAAACAACATCGCTGCTTACTCAAACCGCACTCACAAAATACCTCACGCCACGCACGTATGAAATCCGCGTTACAAAAGAAAATTTCATAGCGTGGCAAAAACTTATCCTTGTTACTCCAGAAATCGTTCAGGCGCGCGACGTTGTATTGGTGCCGACGCAACTTCCCGCGCGCGCATTGGGCACAACAACACCTCTTTACACACACTATACGATCAAAAACGGAACGGTCTCTGTCCATCAAAACAGCACAAGTTCCCCGCTCTATCAAAATGTAAATAAATTTTGGGAGTTGCCAAAATCAAATACCCTTTTAGTTTTCGGCAACAACAAAACATTTTATACAGAAAACCGCCGAAGTGCTGGCGCTACAACATCGTTAGAATTTCTTATCACGCCATCCGAGTATATACCGCCAGAAGTTCCCCAAACACTTATGTCGCTTCTTTTGAGCAAACAAAACATTATCTTTAGCGATGACGAACAGAGGGTGATTTTCTGGGACGATCATACCATCGGCTCATACTGGATTGGGGAAGAGCAAAAAATGCCGCAGTGGCAACAAACACGAGCACTCGGCGTTTTTGCTATTCCGACACGTATTCGAGAAGTCATTACCTATCCTCGGCATGAAGATTATCTCATCGCCTCAATGGGTAACGGTATTTGGATGCTGGAAATGGACGCCGTCGGAGGACAAAATTTTATTCCGCTCTACCAAGGCGCAAACCCACAGATAGTTACCAAACAAGGATCGTCGCTCGTCATCTTCGACGCCCCACTCTACTATGAAATAGAATTGCCGTAAAACTATTTATCAACTCATTGTTAACATAGTGCGATCGTCGGTTGTTAATAAAAAAGCAAGGGGGCTGTGGATACTGCCAAAAAGCGAGGATTCGCGAATTTTTACAAAATGAAAGAGCGCCGAGGAATTTCCCTAGCGCCCTTGTGCATCGTTGCACACATTTTCAGATTCTTCTAACCAAGACCACACGATCGAGTACGAGATCACGCACCTTCTCAATCGGAATCGCCTCCTCGGAGAGACTGTATTCTTGAAACCGATCAAGAACATGGAGCACACCTTCGTGCCGTGCTTGCCACTGCTCGCGCTCCCACTTGCGATTCCACCCCTTTTCGAATGTGAGCTTGAGTGCCGCATCCCGACGTTTCTTGAGCTCGCGCTTTTGCCGACGCTCCATGGCGCGATAGTACTTCTCTTCCTCAGCTTCCTCGGCTTCTCGCGCAGCTTTTGCTTCCGCTCGCTGCTTCTTTCTCGTTGCCTTCACTTCTGGAAGATCTTGATACCCCTCGGCTTGCTTGATCCACGTAGCCAAGTCGTCGTCACTTACATTGAGGACGCCAGATCCCTTGACCAACGTAACCTCTGCGGGCATCGTCTTCTCAATGGCTTCCTGGCGTAACTTTGAAAGCTTACCCCAGTTTTCCTTGAAGAAAGATGCAAGATCGATGTGGTGAGTTCGGTCCTCGCTCTTTACCGTAAGAATCAGTTCCGAGGAAGTAACAACTTCACCCCACCCGAACCCACGGACTCGAAAACGCCTTCCATCTGCGTACGTACGATTCTGCCTGCCCTGCTTGACTCCCTGCACCAGCTCGAATGAGCCAGGCTTGTACTCAACCTCTACGCATAATGCTCGCATGAACCATCTCCTTTTCTCGTTTTGATGTTGGTTTTCTCTCTATTTCATGGAACTTAGATTCAAGCTATATTATACACCAAAAAATGCTGTTTTGTCAAGCTTTTTGGTTCGACAGGCTCACCACAAGTCGCGGGCACCCCAGACCACAATCAAAAAACCCATTGGAATACATGGGTTTTTTGGAAATCGAGGAAAGGGTGTCTGCGGAGCACTTCTAGCGTTTCGCCCACTGTGGGGCTTTGCGGGCTTTTTTGAGGCCGAATTTACGGCGTTCTTTGGCACGGGAGTCGCGCGTAAGATATCCGAGGCGCTTAAGTGTCTTCCGATGCTCGTGGTCTGCTTTCACCAGCGCGCGCGCCATGCCATGACGCAACGCCTCTGCTTGAGAATGAATACCGCCTCCATGAATATGCGCACTGATGTTAAACAATTTCTCCGAACGCGTAGACACCAGCGCATCGTGCGCAATGTTGTGAAGTTCACGGGTAGGAAAATAACGATCAACGGATTTGTCATTGATAACAAAGGTGCCTCCATTCGCGGAAGGCAGTAAGCGCACCCGAGCAACAGATGTTTTGCGCCGCCCGACCGCTTCATAGTATAAACCGGATGGTTTACTTTTCGTCGCCATGATAGAACGTAAGATTTTTAATCATACGAGATTGTAATTTGTTTTTTGGCAACATTCCCCATATTGCATGCCGCAATACTTCTTGCGGGTTTTGTTGTGCAACCTCCCATGCCATTTTTTCATGGCGTCCGCTGGGATATCCAGAATAGCGCCAAAATGTGCTTGCTTTAAGGCGTTTTTCATTAAAACGGAGGAAATAAACGTTTTTTACCAAAACGTGCGGCAATGTTGTGCGTGAAGGGAGAAAATTTGCTTTTGTTTTGCCCCGCAACGCCAAAGCCACCTGTGAGGCAAGCCGCCCGAGTGTTTGATCTCTGGCATCAAAAATAAAATCGTAGTTTTTTGGATTTCTTGCAGGACTCATAAACGTTAATCTATCAAATCCTTCACACAAATTCAATGACTGCCATAGGCGCGGCGTCGCCTCTGCGTATTTTAGTTTTCATAATGCGCGTATATCCTCCGGTTCGTTCCCGATAGCGCGGCGCAATTTCTCGGACAAGTTTCGTTGCCGCGATTTTAGGCAAAACACGGTTTACGAGCCGGTTCGTGTGCAATGTCCCCGGAGTAGCGCGATGTATCAAGCGTTCAATAAATGGCCTTAATTCTTTCGCCTTCGCGTGTGTCGTGGTAATCTTGCCGCGCACTATTAAATTCACCGCAAGACTCACGAGGAGAGCTTTGCGTTGCTTTGCTATTCGTTTTAATTTTCTTCCTCGCCGTACATCTCGCATAATAATACATTCATTCTTAATAGTGCCCGAGATTAATCATCCGAATGCAAGGAAAGCCCTGCTTTGCGAAGCGCTTTTTTAATATCGCCCAATGCCTTTTCTCCGATGCCTTCGAGCAACAGCACCTCGCCTTCTGTTTTCTTGGCCAGATCTTCAAGAGTAGCAACGCCCTGCTCAATAAGAACGTTTTGTATGCGCGGGGGGAGTCCACCCAGTGCAACAGCGTCTTGTTTTGCTTGGGACAACATGGGTTCGCGAGGATATCCGGGGACGCTTGTGTCCATATTATTATGTTCTTCGGCAAAATGTGAAATTTGATCAATATGTTCGCGCATAATAGCAAGAGAGCGCATAAATGCTTCGCGAGGAGTCAATGACCCGTCAGTTTCAATCGTTATGCGTAATCTATTGTAATCCGTACGATCCCCCACGCGCATATTTTCTACCTCATAATGAACCCTCCGGATAGGAGAAAAAATCGCATCAAGCATCATGGTGCCAACAGGGACTTTTTCGCGGCTCAATTGTTCCGCGGGCACAAAACCGATACCGCGCTCTACGGTAAGCTCTACCGCAAAGCGCGCATTTTTGTGCGTCAATGTTGCAATATGATGGTCCTTATTGATTACTTCCAACTGCGATGGGCACACAACGTCTTTTCCTTTCACTTCACGCGCCCCGCGCGCGTCGATAGTAGCCGTATAGGGTCCTTCTCCGTGCATGCGAAATCGCAACTGTTTGAAATTTAATAACAGCATCATAACATCCTCTGTCACATGCTCTGCAGTAGAAAATTCATGATTGACCCCATCGATTTTAACGCGGGTAACCGCAGCGCCCGGCAAAGAAGTGAGCAGAATTCTCCGCACGCTGTTCCCCAGCGTGCTGCCGTATCCGGGATATAGCCCGTCGATCTCATACACTCCTTTAAATTCTTCTTCGCGTGCCGCGCGGGTGAGCAATGGGAGCGTAATAGCATATGTTTGTTCCATAAATACGTATAGTTAAATGGTTAAATTAATAATTTGGGCAAGCCTTTAGCGTGAATAATATTCAATGACAGCGCTTATACTAAAACCCCTACTCAATTCATTTAAAGTCTCCGCGGAAGGGTAAGAAATGACTTTTCCTGCAGTCTGTCGTATATCAAGCGCTAACCATGACGGCGCAATATGTTTTTTTAACGTCACGTCAAGATTTGCAAATGATCCTTTCGCAAAACTCTGCGGGCGAATATGTATCTCGTCGCCCACATTGACCGTATAGGAAGGAATGTTCACCCGGCAGGAATGAACGAAAATATGTCCGTGGTTAATCAATTGTCTGGCTGCAGCGCGTGTTGGCGCAAATCCCAAACGATATACAACATTATCCAAACGCATTTCCAGTGAACGCAACATGGCATCGGGGACACTGATCGACTTTTGCTCAAATGCGCGAGTAGCTACATTGCGAAATTGCCGTTCCCGTAATCCATACATAAGCCGAAGCCGTTGTTTATCGCGCAACTGCGCCCCATATTCAGAAACACCGCGGCGGAATGATTTGCCATGAATACCGGGTGGGTACGGCTTACGTTTAAGCGCGCATTTTTCTCGTCCACAAACAGAAATACCCAACCGACGGCATGTTTTACAAGTAGTGACAACGCGCATATGCCAATTTTATACGAACGTTAGTGAGTTAGTAAAATTGAGCACCCCGCACCACTTTTTTGTGGTGTTTATGGTGGCCGATTGATTTGTAGCTTGTTGTATCATATTTTAGTAAATAATTTTTTGTAAAAAGTGGTGCGGGGTAAGGTTTGGCAATCAAATTTTCTTCGCTAAAAGCTCGAAAATTTGAGCCAAGCCCTTAAACTCTTCGGGGTTTTTTCTGGCGCGGCCCATTATGGGGAGCAGGGGTCACGTCGCGAATAAGCCGAATATCAAATCCTTGTGCAGCAAACGATCGCAACGCCGCCTCGCGGCCCGCACCCACGCCATTAATCAAAATGTGAAGCGACTGAAGTCCTGCGGAGCGAGACTTTTCCCCCAAAAACTCTGCTACTTTGATTGCAGCGTACGGCGTCCCCTTCTTGGCCCCCCGAAAACCGAGCGCTCCCGCACTTGAGGATACTATCACATTTCCTTTCAAATCAGAAATAGCAATGATGGTATTGTTATATGTTGACTGAATATGCGCTATTCCCTCGGTGAGTTTCTTTTTCACAACAGAAGCCCGCGCAGCAGATGCGCGCCCTTCGTCCGTAGTTAAATCTGTTTTTTGGATAATTCGTTTTTTTCCCATGCCAATGTTGTCTTATTTCTTCTCTAATTTGCGTTTACCGCTCGTCATAGTTTTGCGGATATTGCCTCGACGAGTACGTGAATTTGTTTTCGTGCGCTGCCCACGCACCGGCAATCCACGCTTATGTCGCGCGCCACGATACGACCCGACATCTTTTAGACGCTTAATATTGAGCATGATTTCTCGACGCAATTCCCCCTCAACTTTGTATTGTTGTTCAATAACGTCGCGTAGTTGATTAACTTCTTGTGGGGTTAGGTTGCCGGCGCGCTTTTCCATGTTCACATTTGTTGACATTAAAATTTTGCGCGCCAACGGACGCCCAATACCATAAATATACGTTAAGGCGATAGGAATTTTTTTGTTTTCTGGGATATTTACTCCCGCAATACGAACCATAGTATTTATCCTTGTCTTTGTTTATGTTTTGGATTACTGCAAATAACCACCAAGCGCCGTTTGCGCCTGATAATTTTACATTTCATACAACGTGGTTTCACCGATGCGCGAACGTGCATACCAATGTTATATCCTTCTAATAATTCTCCCTCGTTTTTCATCATAGGGAGAAAACTCCATAATCACGCGATCTCCAATGAGCACTTTAATATAGTGGAGGCGCATTTTCCCTGCAAGATGTCCTATAACTTCAGAGCCATCGGCAAGCAAAACCCGAAACATTGCGCTTGGCAACGCTTCAATAACTTGTCCTTCTTTGATTATTTTTTGGTCTTTTGCCGTGTTAGGCATGAGTATAGTCGCGACGCATGTTCTCTATACTAGCGCGACGTTGGAATAATGTCAATACGCGCAGAGTCCGACGGTACGCGCTTGAACCAAAATGGCCGAAAGCGTATGGTAACGCTCTCAAGCTCTGCAAATTGCCCCAACACATCGCGCGAAGAAGAAACGCGACGCTCAGCAATAAATGCTTGTATAGCATCCGTGTTTATCAAGGATTCAAGAATCGCATCTCCCGACACGCGCACCGAACCAGGATCACCCTCGTAATGGTATTGTTCGAGTGTAATATTGAGATCCTCGAGATTCGCGACGCGAAACAAAAATGGCAGCGAGGAACGTTCAAAAAGCTTGACAAACTCATCTCGTGCGACAATTGCGCCCCTCGCCTCTGCGCGAAGTACCAATTGGAATGTGTCGTTTCGATCTGCCACCGGTTTAACTTCTTGATCGATAACAATATATTCAATAGAATCTTTAAGCAAAAACATGTCTTCTGGGACTTTTGCTTGCACGAGTCCTTGCGCATTCGCCTCACCCTCGGCACGAAGAGCAATGAGCGCGCGATTGAGGTCCTCGGCGCGCACCGTTTGTTCCGCACCGCGAAACCCGCCGGACATCTCTGTTTTGGATCGCGCAAACACTGTTTCAAATTTCGCGCTACCTTTAAAGCCCGTGATGACAAAATCGGTAAGACCGATATTGTATTCCGCTCCGGGTTTGTCCGCCACTACCTCAACCTCGCGAGACCCGGGAACCATTTCTCCGTTCTCTCGTGTGTAGCCGGGAACAGTAATGGTTTGCGGGATGCGATATATTTTGCCATCGGACATCTCGAGGCGAGTTGTGGCGATAAGTACTTGGGGCGCTTGGGAAGATTTATTAAAAATTACAACGTTCCCCCGCGCATGGCGCTCCACTGATGACACAGCAAAACTGCCGGGGAAAATACCGTCCCGAACATCATTGACCGAGAGAGTCCGCATAAATAATTTATTTTCCTCACGTGGATCTTGCGTAAGAGCAGACACTGCATTCAGTGCAATGGTTGTCGTGCGAGATGTTACACGCGCCTCCATCCGAGCAAACCACAGACTTGCCAAAACCCATACACCAAAAATAATAAACGACGAGAATATTATTTTCCATTTCCTGCGCATATTGCGGGAGGGGGCACGAAGACGCGGCGGAGGATCGTGGAACATCTGACTCGCCACGGTATGCTTGGGAACTACAATATCCGATACAATGCGATGAGACATAAATAAAATATTATGTGTATAACAACAAAGACGCAAGAACATTATCACCGCCGCTACTTAATATTTTTGGTGGCAATAACCGATCAGGAGAAACAACCAGTTCGCGCAATTCAACCGGGGAACTGCTGAAATCGGTTATTCGCTGCTCAATGGTATGGCGAAAAAGAGAAATGTCGCGTCCTTGCCCTGCAATGAAAATTGAATGAAGCGCTCCGGCGTGCGTTTGGTGAAATGACTGCGCCACCAATGATAACCAATCGTTCGCGACCGATTGTAACAATGGCTCAATGCGCGATATTTCGCGAATATCAAGGGTCTGCGATACATAGCGGCGAAGAAACGATTCGGCATGCGCCATATCACACCGCAACAACTCGGCAATGCGACGCTCGATTGTCCGTACTCCCCAAAAAACAAGATTACATGGAGCGTGCGTTTCTTTGTCGGAGACAACCGTAATACTGGTCACTTCACCACCAATATCAAGAAGGAGTGCGGGAAATAATAACGAAAAAGATTCAAAAAGGATTCTTCCGAGCATTTCGGGGTCGGTATAATACTGTATTGTTGCACGCGGGAACCACGTGCTCCGAAATTCTTCCATATAATCACAAAGTGCCGCGCTGATCAAAAGTACTTCAAGCTCAATCTCAAGCTCCTCTCCGCGATATCCAACGGGATCTATAAGCTCATAGCCGTTAATCCATGCCCGTCGAATACTGCTCCGTACAACGCGCAACAATTGCGACAACTTTTTAGTATCGGTTACCGCGTCCGCGGAAAAGTTTTCTGTCATGGTGTCAATTTCCGTTCGACTCACGCGATCATCAGAACGTTTGCGTGCAATAATCTTTCGGATACGATGTTGCTGGAAAAACGGTTCAGAGACACTGACCACGATCGCGGTAGCACCAGAAAGGACTTTGTGCGCATCAGCCATACCGTGCGCTATATTTTTTTTTATAAGGTAGGGAATCCGATGCCGATGATCAAACTCTTCGCGAGAAGTAAAAAGATCTATCGGATAGCGCAACACGGAAACAACTTCGATGTTCCCCGAAGATCCTTTTTTTGAAAGCGCCATGGAAAGCGATGCAGTACCTACATCAATCGCAATAACCTCGCGAATATTCATATCTTCCAGTATACCGCATCCGACAACGAGAGAAAAGTAACCCAACAAGTACTTGGGTGGTAACAAAAAACTCGGCTCCGGAGGGAGAACCGAGTGATGCCGATAATTATGGAGGGGTAAATGCCTTATACATGCGCTCCGCGAGCTCATCAACTTCATCAGCAGAAATAATGAGAGGCGGTGTGACGCGGATAACTCCGTGCGCATCTTTACATAAAACGCCGTTGGCAAGCAACCGATCAAGCATGTGCGGTGGTGTAATAATATTAGTATCGAGCTCAACGCCGATCATCAAAGCGCGGCCGCGGAGGGCACGGATAAAAGGACTTTCGATACTCATCAAATGCTGTAAAAGCCGATCTCCCATGGCGCAAGAATTTTCACACAAATTCTCATCAGCAATAACGCGAAGCACTTCGCGAGCAATAGCCATTGCAAACGAATTGCCTCCGTACGTGCTTCCGTGCTCACGGGGCTCAAAAACCATAATGTCATCCGATGTAAGAAGTGCGGATGCCGCTACGCGCCCGCCACCCAACGATTTTCCCAAAAGCACCATATCGGGTCGCACATATTCATAGGAGCTGGCAAGCCAACAACCCGCTCGTCCAAGCCCTGTTTGAACCTCATCGGCAACAAAAATCATGCGATGTGCTTTGCAAATCTCCGCGATGCGCTGTAAATATCCTGCGGGAGGAATAACGATGCCCCCCTCGCCTTGAATCGGCTCAATAATAGTACCAATGGTACAGTTATTGATAGCGCGCTCGAATGCATGAGCGTTTCCATACGGTACTAATCGAAACCCCGGGGTATGCGGGCCGAAAAACTGCCGATACTGTTTTTCTGAAGACGCAGAGGCGGCGGCTATCGTGCGCCCATGAAAATTTCCATCAAAGCAAATGATCTCTGCGTGATCAATCGGGATACTCAACGGGGAGCGCGTGTAAGCATATTTGCGCAACATTTTGACGGCTGCTTCAAACATATCAACGCCCGTATTAAGGGGGAGCGCTCTTTCATATCCAAACCGTTCACATGCTTCACGCACAAACCCCGCATGCTCGGGATTGATATAGTCATTCGGAACCACACCCATGCGCTCTACAATGCGCATAACACGCGGATGGCAATGCCCAAGATTATTCGCTGAATATCCTGCGGTCGCATCAATATAACACGCATCGTCTTCGTCCCACACTCGAACACCGTTGCCGCGGCACATCACGACGCGCTGCACCGCATACATAGCGCACCCATAGCGACGGAAATCGCTCAAACTGCTCATGATCCCTTCCCTTCAAAGATACTTATATCACCGTAGCACAATAGCAAAGAAACGCCAATTCGACGTTCATGGGTTCCTATAAACTGCTGACGAACTCTTCAAATACAGCTTCTGTTTTGGGAATCAGGTCCTCGGAAACAGGTAACGTAAAACGCACTGTTGTTCCTTTGTCCTCTTCTGACTCAATGGTGATATCACCGCCATGATTTTTAATAATGTTCCGGGCAATAAAAAGCCCGAGCCCCGAGCCCTCGGTTTGCATACGAATCACGTTGCCGCCGCGAAAAAACTTGGTAAAAACGTGCGGTTTTTGGTCACGGGGAATTCCCACCCCATGGTCAACGACCACAACCTCAACATAACTCGGTATCTGCCGAAGTGACACTTCAACAACACTGCCGGGATAAGAATATTTAATAGCATTGTCCAACACGTTTTGAACCACTAAATCCATTTTTGCTTGATCAATAGCAATAGGCGGGAATGATCCTCGCGGTGAACGATAGAGAAGCTGAATATGGCGCTCTTCTGCTTGTGGCACGTAACGCGTAATACTATTTTGCACATACGCCTCGATATTAACGGGCTTGAAGTCAAATCCAAACCTTCCCTCTTCAATACGCGCCACGTTCAGCAAATCATTAACCAGGCGAATCATGTTTTCGTTTGTATTGTATCCGCGCTCTAAAAATACCCTCTGTTCGGGCGCGATATCGCCCACGTCGCCATCAAGCAACATCCGGAATGTCCATTTAATTGCCGATAGTGGCGTGCGTAGCTGATGCGCCGCAATGGAAATAAATTCTGATTTAAGTTGACCGATTAACTGCTCGCGCTTCTGCTGTTCGTGCAGCCTCCCCACCATAACGTTAAACGCGTCGGTGAGTTCACCAATCTCGTCTGATGAAGAAACCTTTAAGCGATAGGTGAGCTTACCTTCACCAACCAGACGCGTCAACACGAGTAATCGCCTCAGCGGCTGCATTAAAGAGTTAGAAACAAGACTGGAGGCAAAAATAACCGCGATGAGCACCAACAATAAAATTAAAACAACCTGTGTAATCAGTATCTGCTCGATCGTTTGCGCTTCTTCGGGAGGCAGAAATCGTCGCATGGAACCAAAATATACCGTCACGCCAAAGAGAGCATACAGCAGTATCGGCACAATGGAGAGCAAAAAAAATGTAACTAACAGACGTCGAAAAATTGGTCTTCGCGTCTTAGATGAGGAAAAAACAATGTGCCGCGCTATGGCTGGCTCGGTAGAGAAAAGACTCTGGGACGATGGCTGTTTCTCGCGTGGCTCGCGGTGAGTAATCATGATGGCTCGCTTATCAAAAACGTATCATGAGACGTTTCGTGCTGAATAATAGTGAGGTATGCCATCAAAAACGCTCCTCCATAAAAAACACGAAACACGATCAGAGGCCAGTCAAGAATAATCTTTGACTGATCGATACCCCCCAACATCACATATACCAGAAGCGAAATTGAATAGAGGGCATGGAACAGCGCGTCAGTATTGCGGGTTGCGCGCCGCAACTGTATTTTGGTGACCGTGTCATAGACCAACATAAAAATAAGAACAACAATCTCGATGCCAAATATCAGTAGTGATGCGGTATTAATAGAAGCGTCGGCGGAAAAAAAAGTAAAAACTGGAGTGCTCAATCCGTTTGGTTTCACAATGAGCCACAGCGCTACGGAGCCCAGGAGAAATGAAATGAATGCGGCAACAACAGCAATGCGGTCTTTGCCAAATACCCGAATGGTCACATAATAAAATAATGGCGGGCCGGTAAAAAACACCGCTCCTTGAACAATAATATCACCGAGGTGCACCAAAGAGCCGTAATAGGTATACGCAGGAGCAAAAAATCCGGTGCCAATAAACAGATAACGTGCTGCGGAAAATACCCAAACCAGCGTTGTCATAACCCAAAACCCCGTATACGCCCGAAGCGCCGTATCAAGCCGATGCCACCGTATAAATAAAAAAATACTAAAAACAAAAGCAATGATAGCAACGATGCTGCTCACGAACGCATTAAACATAATTCCGACACGGATGCTCTCAAATACCATAGTATAGTATCATCATACCTTACTTCTCCTCTATTAAAAAATTATCTTGAGCAAACGTGTGACCAATAATAACGCTGTATGCAAACACGAATGCCGCGCTGTAGAATATGCGCAGAATGACAAGCCCCCATTCAAGAAAAATTTTTGAGTTGTCGATTCCGCCGAGCCCCACATACACCAAGAGCGCTGCGGAATACAACGCATCATAGAGAAACACAATATCTCGGCGAGCAATCCATTGTCGAATCCGCAGAAAAAAATCATACGCAATCAACACAACCAGCATAACAATATTGCTCAAAAATATCTGATACGAAGTGGGATTAAGATTGGTTTCCGTGGAAAAGTTAGTAATTGCAACTCGTACCAGCCCATCTTCGCGGAGAACAAATCGCATGCCAATAATGCTAAAAATCAACGAGGCGGTGGCAAGAGCGATGGCAGCTCGTTTATCCGAAAACAATCGCAATCCCACATAGTAGTAAAGCGGCGGGCCAGTAAAAAATACCATACTTTGAATAAAGCGATCGACGGCGTTGATATCTCCTCCCCAATATCCCATCCCGATCATAAAATACCGAGCCGTTATTGCAGACCATACGAGCATAGTAACAATCCAAAACCCGGTATATGCCCGCCGCACGTCATCAAGAGCCCGCCACCGGCGTATGAGAAAAACGACGAACGCTAATGAAATGACGGCAATGATCGCCGTTGTCATCGAATGAAATAATATACCGATTTTTATTTCCGCAGCCATTGTTCTTATCGTTTATAGTTTACCATTTAAATTCTTACAAAACGACCGGCGATGAAGCATGCAAAAACCGTATCGTGCAAGCGCTGCACGATGCATTGCCGTCCCATACCCTTTATGGGTCGCGAACCCGTATCGCGGATAGCGGCTATGCCAACACGTCATCATGCGATCACGCGTTACCTTCGCAATAATAGAAGCAGCGGCAATAAGCGGTATCCGTTCATCTCCTTTGATAATAGTTTTCTGGTTTTGGTACGTTCGCGGGGCGTATAAACTCCCGTCGAGCATAATTTTTACACATGGCACTTGAAAAATAATTTTTGATTTTTTATATTTAATTTTTAATTTTCTCAGGCAGCGCCCCACCGCGAGTGTCGCAGCGCGCGATATACCGATACGGTCAATGGTCGTTGAACCAACAGAAGAAATCGCCCAAACGAGCGAGGAATGGGAAGTCAGAAGTGATAGGTTGCGGAACCATCCTTCGCGCTGTTTCGGTGAAAGTTTTTTGGAATCTTTGATACATAAAAGCGCTGTCCTTAATTTTTTATTTTTTATATTTGATTTTTGATTGGTTGCTGCAGCAACCGCCGCAACAGTTATCGGCCCCGCCAAAGACCCTCTCCCTACTTCATCTATACCGATCATGAATTGTACTTTCATATCATTCATCGTACCATCATCATAGAAAAAAGGCTCAACGCGAGCCTTTGATTTTGAGTGCCGTACTCTATGCCTACCAATCAATGATTAATTACGAAGCGGGGGGTGCGTAATTTCCGGCGGCATTATTATAAATTCCGGCAACCCATAGTGATATTCAAGAAACACGGAAAAATCTTCCAAACATACTAATGTTTCTAAATTTCGGACTTTCAGTGTTGGACCAACCAGAACTCGGTGCCCTTCATGATATCCAATAATAACAAATTCGTCTTGGTTAATTTTTTGATAACATGGGCTTACTGGCCCAAACAAAGAACTTGTTTCCTGTCTTTCGTAAAAAGAAAATGTCGCGAACAAGGGCAGGTTTTCAAACAATAGCAACCTTTCTCGTGTTTTCATCGAACCTTCCTTTCTCTTCTATAAGAATTCCTAGCATATGGTCCAATTAAAATCAAGGTTTTGTTATTTTACAATTTCCCGTACAATATGTGTATGTCGTTTGTTCATCTGCACACTCATTCACATTATTCGCTTCTTGATGGATTGGCGAAAATTCCCGAATTGGTAAAACGGGCGAAAGAATTCAAAATGCCGGCGCTTGCGCTGACCGACCACGGTAATCTCTACGGCGCAATTGAATTTTATCGGGCGTGCCAGAAAGCGAGCATCAAGCCGATCATTGGCGTTGAGGCCTATATTGCTTCCCGATCACTCTACGAAAAATCTCCGGGCATCGACGACAAACGCTATCACCTGATACTCCTTGCAAAAAATCTCGCGGGGTACAAAAATCTCATCAAGCTCGTCACGATCGCACATCTTGACGGCTTCTATTATAAACCGCGCATTGATAAACACCTGCTCGCGCAACACTGCGAAGGCCTTATCGCGCTCTCCGGCTGTATGTCGGGAGAAATTCCGCGAGCACTCATGGCGAAAAATGAAGAACGCGCAGAAATGCTCCTTGGGGAATATCGCTCCATGTTCGGCAATAATTTCTATATTGAGATCGGGCATCATCCCGGCGTGCCGCGCTACGAAGAACTCCAAAAAAAACTTGTCGCATTCGCCCGTCAGTACAGCGTCTCGCTGGTAGCAACGCAGGATATTCACTATTGCGCTCCGGAAGACGCAAGCGCACAGGACGTGCTTTTGGCAGTTCAGACAAACACACGTATTGACGATGAAGACCGCCTCACCATGAAAGATGATAATTGGTCAATGCGCTCCGGGGAAGAAATGCAACAATTGTTTATAGATATTCCTGATGCGATAGAAAACACGCTCGTTGTTGCAAATGAATGTCAGCTTGATCTCGTGCTTGGTCAATTTCAGCTTCCGCATTTTCCTCTCCCTCCGAACGAAACAGCAACGTCATATCTTTCCAAAATCTGTGCCGATGGTCTTATAAGACGCTATGGACCACGTCCTCATCCAGAGATATCCGAACGCCTCTCGTATGAACTGAATGTTATTGCAAAAACGGGCTTCCTGGAATACTTTCTTGTTGTATGGGACTTTGTTCGTTGGGCAAAAGAACATGGCATTATTGTAGGTCCCGGTCGAGGATCCGTTGCGGGATCTCTGACGGCATATAGCTTGGGGGTTACCGAGGTTGATCCTATCAAATACAATCTGATCTTTGAGCGCTTCCTCAATCCGGAGCGCGTAGAACCACCTGATATTGACCTTGACTTTGCAGACACCGGGAGAGACGCCGTCATCGAATACGTCGCGCAAAAATATGGGAAAGATCGGGTTGCTCAAATTATTACCTTTGGCACCATGGCGGCTCGTGCTGCAATTCGCGATGCAGGCCGGGCGCTCGGGATGAGTCTTGCGCTTGCTGATCAAGTAGCCAAAATGATTCCCTTTAATCCCAACCAGGGGGAGAAAGAAGGATATTTAGCAAAGTGTCTCAAAGAAGTTCCGGATCTAAAAGAAATATATGACACAAACGCCGACGCCCGCCGGATGATTGACGCGGCAACGAAATTAGAAGGCGTAGCGCGACACGCTTCGGTGCACGCCTCTGGCGTCGTCATTGCGCGCGACCCATTGGTGGAAAGCGTTCCGTTGCAACGAAGCGTTATTCGCCAAGACAACACATCCGCGCGCCATGAAAGCGGAGTCCGGCAAGAAGCCATCGTCACCCAATACGACATGCATTCCATACTTGCTATTGGACTTTTAAAAATAGATTTTTTGGGGCTTAAAAATCTTTCCATAATTGAAAGTGCCCTCAAACTTATCAAGGAGCGGCATGGCATTATCATAGACATGAATAACCTCGACATCGGCGATCCGAAGCCGTACCAGATGCTCAGCGATGGTAAAACGGTTGGTGTTTTTCAATTGGAGGGCACGGGCATGACGCGGTATCTTAAAGAACTGCGACCAACCACCATTGAAGACATTATCGCTATGATCGCACTCTTCCGCCCCGGCCCCATGGAGCTTATCCCCAGTTTTATCGCACGCAAACACGGCAAAGAATCAGTTGTCTATCTTCACCCAAAGCTGGAACCGATTCTCTCTCCCACGTACGGTATTGCGGTGTATCAAGAACAGATAATGCAAATCACGCGTGATCTTGGCGGATTTAGCATGGCGGAAGCCGATATTCTCCGAAAAGCGATAGGGAAAAAAATCAGAAAACTTCTCGAAGAACAGCAAGAAAAATTTATCGCGGGCATGCTGAATAACAACATTCCGGAAACCATCGCCATAGAGTTGAGCGGGCTCCTGGAGCCCTTTGCGCGGTATGGATTCAACAAAGCGCACGCTGCATCATACGCAATGCTCGGATTTCAAACTGCGTATTTAAAATATTATTATCCGCTCGAGTTTATGGTGTCGCTTTTTAACGCAGACCGCAAAGACAATGATAGGATCGCGTTTTTAATCAAAGAGTGCCGCAATCTTGGTCTTGAAGTTCTTCCCCCAACCATTAATGCAAGCGAGCGAGAATTTGCGGCGGAACAAGGAACAAAAAATATTATTCGTTTTGGACTTGTTTCCATAAAAAACGTTGGGGCAGGAGTAGTAGACGCAATTATTGAAGAGCGGCGTAAGAATGGCCCTTATACATCACTTACTCATTTCCTTGAACGCGTCGCATCCCGCGATCTCAATAAAAAGTCGATTGAAGCGTTGGCATGCGCCGGAGCGCTTGATGAGCTTGGAGAACGGAAAGGAATTCTCGCAAATATGGAACGCATCCTCGAATATGCAAAAGGTTTGCAACAAGCAAAAGCGCAACGCCAAGAAAGTTTATTCTCGATGATGAAAGACGACAATTCGCTTCCATCCTTACGCATGACCCCCGTGGCGCCAGCAACACTTTCCGAGAAACTCGCGTGGGAAAAAGAACTACTGGGTCTTTATGTTTCAGGGCACCCGCTGGATCGGTTCCAAAAAGCGGGCATAGGAAATGATCGCACCACCATTGAGCGAATAAAAACTGTGCGCTCGGATTCGCTGCTCACGCTCTATGCAATGGTCGCGCAGACGCGGAGAATATTTACCAAAAAAGGTGACCCGATGCTGTTTGTCAAACTTCAAGATCAAACCGATGAAATCGAGGCGGTGATATTCCCAAACACATTGCAAGAATACGGCCAGCTCATCGCAGAACACGCATGCGTAGCACTCCAAGGACGCTGCAATGAACGCAACGGTATGCCATCGTTTATTGTAGAACGGGTTAAGGCGTTATAATTGATGATATGAAAAAACACAAATACACATGGCGGCAGTTTGATCAGGATATCCATCGCATCGCGCGCCGAGCACAAAAACTAAACAAAAAATTCGATGGCGTGTGGGGACCGCCACGCGGTGGACTTCCGCTGGCAGTCTGTCTATCACACACGCTCCGCCTCCCTCTTTTGGTAAAACCAATGTCAAAAACGCTCATTGTTGACGATATCGCTGACACCGGGAAAACACTTGTGCGTTTTGCTGATTCACACGTCGTTGCAACAATTTTTTACCACAAGCAGTCAATCTTTGAGCCAACGATCTGGCTCCGCCAGAAGAAAAACTTCTGGATTATGTTCCCGTGGGAAAAATCCTAGCAAGGGTAGGATTTTTCCGGCAACCATTTTACCCATGACGCTTCTACACTTTAAATACTATCACGCAGGGATTTTCTTTATTTTAAGGCGTTTTCTCGGCTGCGTCGCTATCGGATTTGCTGAAATATAGAAAATGCCACGCGGATTAATTGACTCCAATAAACGGATCCTCTTCCTTAAGAAATCCTCCGACATTGTCCCAAAAAGTGTCCTGCAGTCGTTTCGGGAAAATTTTAACCGCTTGTAGTTCTTTTTCCGAAAACCATTTTGCTGTTTCTACTTTTCCATCCACATCATGGTCTATATGAAGTTCATTTAATTTTACTTTTTCAGTTGGCTTAGCTAGCCAAACAGTTTCGAAAGATATCGAATCTGATGTGTCATGGAATTCTTGAACATATAATAATCTAGCAATCTTGATTTTCAGCCCAGTTTCTTCAAGCACTTCGCGCTCTGCACATTCAATTATATTTTCTTTGTCATGGTCCCACCCTCCACCCGGAGGATACCAGAAATCCTGATCGCGATTCTTAACAAGTAAGATTTTCTTGCTGTTTGAATCGTAGGTTACCACTCTTGTTACAAGTCGAATCTTCATATTTTTGCATTATACCTTACTCCTACGCCCCGTGACATCTCTTATATTTTATCCACTACTCAATATTTCCATGCGAAGTTTTTCTAACACAATATCAAATCCGGGAAGCAATTTCAATTTCTTGACCTCCGGAAGCGTGAGCCATCTATAATTTCTCGCCTCCCGGTCAAGCACAATATTGTTTGTCGTTACATCAACTAAGACGGGGTGTACAACCCATGTCTTCTTATATCGCGGCGCTTCTTGATCAAATATTTCTCCTAACGTAATCTTTTTTATTTTACTCTTCGGTATTCCAAGCTCCTCTTGTAATTCATCGCGCACCTTCTGATCAAATGTTCTGTGATTATCCAAAAACCCTGAAATGCCGTTCCAGCAACCCGGATAGAAATTGAGATTCTTGCTTCGCTGCACAACAAGTATTTTATTCTTGTATTTCAATACGCAATTTATCACTGGCGCCCATCGCACATGTGTGTAATCAATTTGCCCTCGTTTTGGTTTAAATGTAATCTTGTTCATAACCTGCGCTGTTATCAGCTTACCATCATGTCTTGTAAGCATAACAAAAATCTATGTTGTGAAAAAGTCAAAACATTGATACTATACGATTATGCAACAAGGTGGTATCAATAAACAACTTGACGCCATACGCCACACGTTGGCACATCTATTAGCGATGGCAGTGCTTAAAAAATTCCGCAAAGCAAAACTCGGCATTGGTCCTACGATTGAATATGGATTTTATTATGATTTTAAGCTCCCGCGTCCACTCACGCCCGACGACCTTAAAGAGTTTGAAAAAGAAATGCGTGCCCTTATTGCAGCAAAGCTCCCGGTACAAGGAGAAAAAATAACGCCGGCTACGGCAAGAAAACTTTTTGAGAATCAGCTGTTTAAGCTCGAGCTCGTCAAAGATTTTATCAAAGAAAAAAAATCGCTTACAACGTACACCGTGGGAGAAACACCAAGTACGAAAACTAAAAATAAATTCATTGATTTATGCCGCGGTGGGCATGTGGACAATACCGGAGAAATAAATCCCGATGCGTTTGCGCTCACTTCGATCGCCGGTGCGTACTGGAAAGGCAGCGAAAAAAATCCACAGCTTCAGCGCATCTATGGCTTGGCGTTTGAAACCAAAAAAGAACTCGACGAGCATGTGGCCCTGCTGGAGGAAGCAAAGAAACGAGATCACAAAAAACTCGGTGTTGAACTTGATCTTTTTACTTTTTCTGATCTCGTAGGCAGCGGTCTTCCGTTGTGGACTCCGAAAGGAACCTTGATAAGGAACGTGCTCGATGACACCGTGTGGGAGCTAAGGAAAAAGTTCGGCTATCAGCAGGTTGACATCCCGCATTTGGCAAAAAAAGAGCTGTACGAAAAAAGCGGACACTGGTCGAAATTTTCCGAAGAGCTTTTTAAGATAACAACTCGCGAGGGCCATGAATTTGCCCTCAAACCCATGAACTGCCCACATCACATTCAAATTTTCGCACGAGCGCCTCATAGCTACAAAGATCTTCCCGTACGATATGCGAACACAACGAAAGTATATCGGGACGAGCAAACGGGAGAACTTTCCGGACTCGCCAGGGTCAGATCAATCACGCAAGACGATGCGCATGTTTTTTGCCGGAATTCGCAGGTAAAAGAAGAATTTTTAAACGTCTGGAGCATCGTCGAATCTTTTTACAATAAATTTGGATTTAAACTTAAAGTGCGTCTTTCTTTTTACGATCCGAAGACAATGGAAAAATATTTAGGTCATCCCAAACTATGGGAAAAAGCCGAAGAGATTATTAAAGAAATTGCCGAAGAAAAAAAATCCGATTACTTTATAGCCGTGGGGGATGCCGCTTTTTACGGCCCAAAAGTTGATTTTTTGGCAATGGATTCTCTAAAAAGAGAGTGGCAGGTCGCAACCATTCAGCTGGATATGAATCTTCCTGATAGGTTCGATCTTTCGTGCATAAACGAAAAAGGAGAACAAGAACGGATAGTAATGATCCATGCCGCGATTATGGGAGCCATTGAAAGGTTTTTAGCAATTTTAATAGAACACTTCGCCGGGGCGTTTCCGTTTTGGTTGGCGCCGGTACAAATTGCGGTGTTACCAATCAACGACAAAAACGAGGAATACATAAAAAAAATTGAGGTTGTGCTTACAGAAAAAAATATACGCTTTGAGACCGATCGGCGCAATGAGTCAATCGGAAAAAAAATCCGCGAGGCGGAGATACAGAAAATTCCGTATTTTCTCATCATCGGCGATAAAGAAGCCGCTGATAAAACCATCGCGATACGCGCACGAGGGAAACAAGATCTTGGGCAAAAAACAGTTGACGAATTTTTAAAGAGCGTCTATACTAATGAACAGAAACCTTAAAAAGGAGGATGTATGCAACAACGTTCTCTGCTGGCCAAAGTGGCCAGAGATGTTGCAAGGGTTGAAAAACATGCTCTGATACTGATTTCCATTAATTGTAATGGAAATGTTTGTGTAACGCGCAGGGAAAAAAGCAGACTGTTTATCATCGGCATTGTCGGATACACAGCCGAGCTGGATAGTAAGAAACCGACAAAAGCAGTTCTTGCTGAAATCGGTTTGTGGCGCCGGTGGCCATACCAGCCAGTTTCCAACAATGGCCGCGATGCAAAAATACAACCACGCGGAAGGCACGCGTTTCTAACTCAAAAGCAGTATGAGCATATTGCACCTTACTTGTTTTCCGAAATCAGAGATTGGGTAAGGAAAAGAGCAGATAGAAGGATACCCTCCGCACGTCTTTATTGGAATGCCACAGATAATATTGAATATACCAATAATCGTGGGGACATCATAAAAAAACAAAGAAGTGTTCCAATACCCAGAGGGTATCGGATAACAGTGCCTCTTGAATTTACCAATCTTATTTCTGACTTATACTGGGCGGAACTAAGACAAAACACTGATGTAAGATTGTATTTAAAAAAGTTCGCGCAATGGATGCGATCAAGAATCAAAAAATATGAAGACGGATATAAACGAGATTTCAAGACCCTTAAAGGATTTAAATCATTAAAACTGCTTCTAGCAAACTCTACACTTCCATGGCACTTACAAATCGAAGCGCTTTCATATTTGCCAGGCGGGAAAACATACTCTCTCTACCAAGAAGTATGCGATCTGATGAAATGGGATGGTTCAAAAACACGCGAACAGACACTAGCACAACACTCATTGCATAATCCACAGTCACGGCTGGGAAATCTACAGGTCCGCACAAGGAAAAAACATAACGGTTCTCTTTCCTTTGAAATATATCCGGAATACGAAGAAAAAATTCCTTTCTAAAAAGCCGGTCTATGAATAGCCGGCTTTTTGCTTTATAGTGTTTATGTAAAGCATGAAGAAAAAAAACAAGATTGTTGTCATAATAGGGCCAACCGCATCCGGTAAATCGGAACTTGGCGTGCGTATTGCAAAAAAGTTCAACGCAGAAATCATCTCCGCAGATTCTCGGCAAGTGTATAAGGGGCTGGATGTGGGAAGTGGGAAAGTGAGAGGCAAGTGGGTGCCTCACAAAAGAAGTAAGGACCTTAACCGTGGTGAATATTATCACAAAGGTATTCGCCATCATTGTCTTGATATTGCCGATCCAAAAAAAATATTTACTGCGGCTGATTTTGTAGCGTGCGGTCGTCGCGCTATCGTAGATATTCTAACGCGCGGGAAAACCCCCATTATTGTCGGCGGCACCGGATTTTATATTGACGCGCTCTTGGGCCGCGTGCGGCTTGCTCCGGTGCCGCCAAACCCAGTGCTTCGAAAAAAACTACGTAACTATTCAACTACTCAACTGTTTAATTACTTAATCAAGCTCGACCCGCAGCGCGCAGAAACTATTGATTCAAAAAATCCTCGCCGCCTCATTCGCGCAATTGAAATTGCACAAGCGCAACTGACGCAGCATCAAACTCTTGAACGGGTTTTGAGGCCGAAGCGGGCATGGTTTTTTCGCAAAGCGAAAAAGAGCGAAGGCCGAAACCTTGAGACGCGCGCGCTGGGCGCGACGAAGAAAGTGAAAGAGATTGATGCTGCGTCGATCAAAACTGTGTGGTTAGGAATTCAGCGCTCTCCGGAAAATCTCAAAAAGCGTATCCACACGCGCCTCATAAAACGCCTCCCGGGTATTATCCGCGAGGTTCGCGCGCTACACGCCAAGGGACTTTCTTGGAAACGTCTTTATGATTTTGGTCTTGAATATCGCTATGTTTCGCTATATCTACGGGGAAAATTGAAAGCTCCGCTTTCATCTAAATTACAAACTGCCATCGGGCACTACGCCAAACGCCAAATGACCTGGTGGAGAAAAAACAAAGAGATTCGGTGGATACAAACGTACCGAGAGACACAATGCATTATTCCTAAAAATTAAAAAGAGATGCGTTGTTAATCTTCAGCATCTCTCATCTCTTGTCTCTCTTTTTTTAAAAGACCGAGTACGGTGTCGTGATAAGAATAAAACCCTTTAAGACTTCGAGCATACGAAATTATTGCTTGTATGCTGTCGGGCGATAGATCAACAGTATGCATCGGAACAAGTTCTGTAATATGTTGCGGCAAATAGTATGGCACAAACAATCGTTCACCACCATCACCACAAAACTCGATGACCCCATTGCCTCGCACAGTCATTTCAAAAACTTCGAGCTCGCTGCCTCGGACAACACAAAAAACCTTCGTCACGCCATCACTCAAGATTAAACCCATGTCACGCGCGATGTACTCTCGGCGACCCTTGCACGCATCAAAATCTTTTACAACATAATCATATCTGACAAAATCCGCCTGCATGGTCATGTTCAACCTCTGTCTCTATAGTTGGCTTAAAATGAACGTGCTTACAAACTCAACGACCAACGGCGCCATAACAACTCCTATCCCAAATGATACAATAGATTCAATGCCCAAAATCCATCCAAATCCGGCAATTATCATTCCAACAACAAGATATTTTCTATACATCAACGCACCATTTCCGAAATTCTATTCTAAAACCAATACTAGTAACTTAAAGATTCTTTGTCAATATCTCACGGATCGCTTCTGGATTTGCGGCTCCTTTTGTTTCTTTCATCACTTGGCCGACCAAAAATTGAATGGCGTTTTGTTTTCCGTTGCGATAATCGGAAATCGCGGCGGGGCTCCGATGAAGAACTTTTTTAATAATTTCCTCAAGCTCAGCAGTATCATGCACCTGCCAAAGTCCTTGGGACTCTATAATCGAGGATGGATCACCGCCATGTTCTAGCATATAACGCAACACGTCCTTTGCGACACGCGAAGAAATCTCCCCTTCGACAATCATTTTTATGAGCTCGGCATAGTTTTCCGGCTCCACAAGAAGTTCGGAGGCAGAAATCCCTTTTTCTTTCATCAATCCCAAAAGGTCCGAAGTAAAATAATTGGCAGCAAGTTTGAGCGCATCGCGTTCTTTTGTTTTTTCGGGAAGCCATTCTTTGAGTTCTGATACAACACGCTCCCAAAACGACGCAAGCTCCCGCTCGCGCACAAGTGTTTCCGCCAGTCCTTCGGGAATCGCATATTCCTCCGTAAAACGTTTTCGTTTCGCTTCCGGCAATTCCGGAATTGTTGTCCGAAGACCGTTGATATATTCTTCAGAAAACTCGAGCGGTGGCAAATCGGGCTCCGGAAAATAGCGATAATCGTGCGCGGATTCTTTTGACCGCTGTGAAAATGTGATTTGTTTGCCGTCATCCCATCCGCGCGTTTCTTGAACCACCTTCTCGCCCTGTTCCAATAACTCGCTTTGGCGTTTAATTTCGTATTCGATAGCGCGCTCTACCGCGCGAAAAGAGTTGAGATTTTTGATCTCGACTTTGGTCCCCAGAATTCGTGTATTCGACAAAGAATCTTTGTTCTCCTCGCGTCTTAACCCGCTCGGAGTATGTATGCTTCGCTGAACCACCCGCCTTGCTACTATATCATCTACGCCCCATTTCGCGGGCTCCGACGCCATCTCGGAGTCCAAAGATTCTTTATCGTATTGCATAATAGAAACATTCGCCTCACATCGCATCTGTCCTTTTTCCATATTCGCGTCCGATGCGCCGATGTATTGTAAAATAAGCTGAAGTTCTTCGGCAAAGGCGCGGGCTTGCTGTACCGAAGTAATATCCGGCTCTGTTACCAGCTCCATCAAGGGAACTCCGGAACGATTGAAATCGATCAGCGACGAATTGGTTATTGCATCATGCAAAGAACGCGCTGTGTCCTCTTCGAGATGCACCCGGGTAATGCGAACCCCGCGCAATACTCCGCCTAGCACCAGCGGATGCTGATATTGAGAAGTCTGATACCCCTTGGGGAGATCGGGATAAAAATAGTTTTTT
>DATDWI010000038.1:0-2065 GCA_036517415.1 Minisyncoccota bacterium | reverse complement strand
AGGAGCGATGTATTTTGTTATAACATTTGCTACACTTTAATATTATGATGATAGTATTGATTGCGCAAATATTTTCTTCTCCAGCTGCATTTTTTAGTGAGTGGGGCAATTGGATATTATCGATTGACGCGCGTGCAGAGTATTTTTTTACTGCCATACGCGATCCATTTTGGACGCAATTTTTCTCTGTCGTTGGGTTGCTTGGCAAATGGCATGTGGTATTTGGGATTCTTGCAGCAGTATCTTTCGCACTGTGGTTTTTGAATAAGCGCGTTTTACTCGTCCCTCTTTGGCTAAGCGTTGGAGGCGCAGAATTAATAACACTAGTTTTAAAAAACATGATTATGCGACCGCGCCCTGAAATGGCGTCGGTAGTTGAAAAATCGTTTGCGTTTCCTAGCGGGCACGCGACTCTTGCTGTCGCTTTGTACGGATTCATTGCTTATATATTGTTTCGAATGTGTCGGACTAGAAAAGAAAAAATCATTGTGTCTGTAATAAGTATGTTTATTGTTTTACTTATCGGATTTAGCAGGCTTTATCTCGGAGTGCATTATGTAAGTGACGTTCTCGCAGGTTATTTGGTAGGCGCTATCGGACTGTGCGTCGGTATGTATGTGGCGGAGCATTGTTGCGAACAAAAAAAGATGTTGCGATAAAAATAATATTGATTGTAAAAAACCCGAGTTATCTTACGCATATGTTGCGCGTGGTAACTCGGGTTTTTAAAATAGGTATTCGTCGTTTTTATTCATGGAAAAGAAACGGGAGACGTTTTTTGAAAACTTCAGCACACTCGTTGTTTGCAAATGGTTTTCCGAAATCTTTGCAATACTCCCATGTGCCGGCAAAGAAAATCCCTCCCTTGCTCCGCATGTTTTCCAAAGTCGTGCTAACCATTGCCGCCAGACGCGGTTGTAATGCGGCAATATACGCATGCCCATTTCCGTCTTGACCTATCCATTCAATATGCATTGATGGTTCCGGAAAATTTTTATCTTTCGGGCTGTATCCTTCTACTATAGGATAGTTATCAAGCATTGAATGAACGGTAAAATAGAGCGTCTTTTTTTTAGGATCGTAAGCTACGGGAACGAGCAATTCGCCATTTGGCGCGACTTCCCATATACCGCCGTTTTGAACCCATTGTATCCATCTTTGTATTTCAAGCTCTTGCGGTTTATCGATAACAGTTTTTCCTTTTTGGGCGGCGGTGAAAACAACCACTGCCGCAATAAGCAACAAAATTTGGCATAGTGTTTTCATCTTGGCCTCCGTTTGTGGCGCAGATTGCTAGGATAGCAGAACGATTTTCTTGGATGACCGCAGTAAAAATTTTCTCTTATAATGTTAGCACAGTTAGAAGGGGTGTTCGCATTGCCATTGCTTCAAAGGTGTTATACAATCATAAAAGCATATTTATGGACAAACTAAATCCAATCAACTATTTTGCCGAAACCGATTATCGTAACAAGCATGTGAAATTTGGCATTAAAGCGAGCGACCGTTCGCGACACATGTATGTCATCGGGAAGACCGGCATGGGTAAAAGTACAATGCTTGAAAACATGGCGATTCAAGATATCCAAAACGGCGAAGGACTTGCGTTTATTGACCCGCACGGAGGCACTGCCGAAAAACTTTTGGAATATATTCCGGAGGAGCGGATACAAGATGTCATCTATTTTGCGCCATTTGATTTGGATCATCCGATTGCGTTTAATGTCATGGAAGATGTTGGCAAAGACAAACGGCACTTGGTTGTAAACGGACTCATGTCTGTTTTCAAAAAGATTTGGGTGGATGCGTGGTCGGCGCGCATGGAATACATATTGAATAACACGCTCTTGGCACTCCTTGAATATCCGGACGCGACACTTTTGTCGGTGAATAGAATGTTTGCAGATAAGGCGTATCGGAAGAAAGTGGTTGAAAATGTAACTGATCCATCCGTGAAAGCGTTTTGGATTGATGAGTTTGCAAAATATTCAGATAAATTTGCAACTGAAGCGACGGCCGCAATTCAAAACAAAGTCGGGCAGTTTATTTCCAATCCGCTCATCCG
>DATDWI010000037.1:0-10780 GCA_036517415.1 Minisyncoccota bacterium | reverse complement strand
CGCGCGCTGAGTCCACGAGCTTGATAGCACCCTCTGCGATGGGAAGTACCCACCGTAGCCGTTCTTCAATGATTGTTTTGGACATGGATATAGCCATTTCCCCATTCTAGGGGAAACCGCCATATGTGTGTGCACATTACCCGCGGTCGTTGACATCACACCGCAGAATGCGGTGCTGATGTGCGACGTGGTGCGCCAAAATGGCGGGAGCACCTTCTCTGTTTTCCTCCACGCCTCGCGAGAGGAGAGAAGAGGGAGAATCGGTTGCCGTCAGCCGGACATTCCCGAGACGGAGATTGACCGGATGCTGGACCACGATCCGGTTGACCCCAACCCCGCGCTCTATCCGGACTTTCTCATCGTTCCGAATCCGGATGGCCAACTGGACGAAACTGCGGCGGTCGTCATCGTCGCAGTCAGGCAGTTCCTTGCCGAGAAGTCGTCGTAAAGGGGCCGGATGGAAGCGTTCCACCGGCCTCGCTGTACGTTTAAGGCAATCTTTTTGTCTTGTTATGATGTACTAGTACATCATAACAAGGGTTCTCTTGCGATGGGCGGCTTTGCGGGGCTTGCCCCGCGGCAGAGCTTTGCGGGGGCTGGTTTATTGGTTTATGATGGGGGTAGCATAGAATTCGGTTGACACTTGACAACCGAATTTTGGTATGCTAGGTTTAATCCATGAATAACGAACGATATATTTCAACTGCCGATCTGGCTAGGACATTGGGGATAACCCGTCAAGCGGTTCAAAAGATGATGAAGGGCGATACGGGCGTGAAAATCAAAACGATTGGTTCGGGATTTTTATACGAAGTCGGTTCTCTCTCAAAAGACCTGCAAGAACGGATACGAACGACACAAAAAAAAGCGGTTGAGAAAGTAGTTCGTATCGGCGCACAGAAGCACAAAGACATTGATTTTGAGCAGGAGCTTTGGCGCGCGGCGGATAAGTTGCGAGGGAATATTGATGCGTCGGAATACAAGCATGTCGTGCTCGGGTTGCTCTTTTTGAAATATGTTTCTGACGCATTTTATTTGCGCCGCGCGGAGCTTGAAAAACGGCTCGCCGATCCGAAGGACAAAGAACAGTATATTAAAGATGAAAAATCGCGGGCAATCATTCTTGAAAACAGGGACTCCTATCGCAGCGCGGGCATTTTCTATATTCCCGAAAAGGCGCGATGGGATAATTTGCGCAACCACGCGATGCACCATGACATCGGCAAGTATTTGGATGATGCCATGATCGCGATAGAAGACGAGAACCCGAAACAGTTGAAAGGCGTACTCGCGAAAATTTATACGCGCACGCCGCTTGAGAGCCACATATTGGGCGAGCTCGTGAATGTCTTTTCCCGCATCCAGTTCAACCACGACATTGACCACGAGAAAGATATGCTCGGCCGAGTATACGAATATTTTCTCGGGCAGTTCGCATCCTCCGAGGGAAAACGCGGAGGAGAATTCTACAGTCCGCGATCACTCGTAAAACTCATCGTTGAAATTCTTGAGCCGTACGAGAACGCACGTATTTTTGACCCGGCCGCGGGAAGTGGGGGAATGTTTGTGCAAACAAGCGGGTATCTCAAAAAACATGATAAGGACTCATCGCGCGTTGCGGTCTTTGGGCAGGAAAGCAATCCGAACACGTGGCGGCTTTGCCGGATGAATCTTGCTATCAGGGGAATCTTCGGGCAGATTGAACAGGGCAACAGCTATTATGAAGACAAATTTTCTGACTTGCGCGCCGATTTCGTGATCGCCAATCCTCCCTTCAACGCGGAATGGGACCCAAAACGTTTGAGTGAAAATGACCCGCGCCTTAAATACGGCACGCCTCCGTCGTCAAATGCCAATTTTATGTGGATTCAGCACTTCATCCACCACTTGGCTCCAAATGGCATGGCGGGATTTGTTATGGCGAACGGGGCGCTTGCCGTTTCCGGCCACGAAGGCGAGATTCGCAAGCGAATCGTTGAAGCGGACTTCGTTGATGTAATCATCGCGTGTCCGCCGAAGCTCTTTTATAGCGTAGCGCTTCCCGTTTCGCTCTGGTTTGCGGCGAAAAATAAAGAGAAAGACCGGTTCCGCAATCGCGCAGGGGGAACGCTTTTTATTGACGCGCGCGAACAGTTTGAGGCGATATCCCGCAAGCAAGTCGTTTTTACCGACGAGCATATCAAAAAAATCGCAGGCACGGTACGCGCATGGCGAGGCGAGAAGGGCGCAGGTGAATATAAAGACATTGCGGGATTTTGCAAATCTGCTACAAAAGAAGAAATTGCGAAAGCAGGATATGTCCTCACGCCCGGTCGCTATGTCGGCATCGCCGATGAAGTGGACGACGGCGTTCCGTTTGGGGAGAAGATGAGCAAATTGAGTAGTGAACTCAAAGAATATTTTAAAGAGAGCAAAACGTTGGAAGAGAAAATAGAAAAAAATCTTAAAACCATTACCGAAAGTGACGATAGGAAATAAGCGAAAAAGAAATATATGAATCTCGCCGATTTCAAAAAACAAATATCTGCGTTTCGCGTGCAGGTTAATAATTATCGAAAGACCGTTTTAAATAGCGACTACTCTTTGTCGAGAGATAATCAAATGCGCCTTATGGAGATACAACGGGCACAATTAAATCAAACATATGGAAGACTGGAAAAATACATTGATAAGATTGGAGGAGGATTAGGGCCAACGTACCTTCTTGCGTTCGGGGATGGTTCGCATAGTGAGATTGCTAACGCGATTTCTTCTGCAATACAAAATATTGACCGGACTATCGGACGACTGACTGATATGACAGAAAAAGATTTTGCAGACTCTTTTCGTCGTGAAGATGAAATAAATGAGACAAGATTGCCCAAAGATACCAATATAAAATTGGGTGTATTTGAGTTCATCACATTAGTATTATTCGCAATTTGTTTTACGTTTATATTTGCTATGACAAAAATCCTCGGCTTGACATTCAATTGGTCAGCCCTGTGGCCACATCTCCTTTTCTTTTTCGGAGTTGTTTTTTCGATAACTTACATCATTTTGCCAATAGTAGGAGTTTCTCGTAAGGTTGGTACTGACGTGAGAGATATTTACAACGAGTTCGTTCTTGAATTTAGAAATAAGAGCAAGCTGAGTAAATTCAAAACAGTATTAGTGATTGTTATCGGCGTTATTGGTATCATCCCCGCTATCCGTTGGATATTTATTGAAATTATTAAATACATATATTCATGATAGCAAAAACTGAAACAACTTGGCGGAAGGTGAAGTTGAGGGAGGTTATGACAACTGCCCGAGTTAATTTTGAAAAAGTTAAAACCAGCGAATATAAGCGGAACGGACTTTTACCAATTTTTGACCAAGGGTCGGATGCTATAGCTGGCTACACCGACGATCCAAAAGCAGAATATAAAGGTAAATCTCCAGCCATTCTTTTTGGTGACCATACGCTTAAATTAAAAATAGCAGAGTCGCCATTTGCTATAGGAGCCGATGGCATCCAGATATTAGAGCCAAACGAAAATCTGTTAGATAGAAAGTTTTTCTATTATGCACTCAAGGGGTTGAAAATGAGAAGTTATGGCTATGAGCGGCATATGAAATATCTGCGTGAATTGGAAATCGCTCACCCAAACATTACCGATCAAAAACGTATCGCCGATATCCTTTCCGCATTTGACGAAAAAATCGAGAACAACAACCGTATCGTGAAGACGCTTGAGGAAATGGCGCAGGCGATTTTCAAGGAGTGGTTTGTAAATCCCGCAGGAAGAGAAACTCTATTACTAGAACTGGCCACTTTCGTAAATGGCGGGGCGTTTGGGTCAATAATTAATCGTAACGGCCACGGCGTGCCGCTAATTAAAATTGCCGAATTAAACAAGGGTATTACTGATAATACGGAATGGATTGATCAGCCCGTGGCTGATAAGTACTGCATCAATGACGGCGACCTTCTTTTCTCTTGGTCTGGAACGGTGGATATCTTTATTTGGGCCACTGGGCAGGCAGTATTGAATCAACATATTTTTAACGTGGTACCAAAGGGAAACTACTCGCGCGGCCTTGTTTACTACGTTCTCAAGTCAAAACTCCCATTTTTTAAACAAATGGCTGGCGCAAAGGCTACAACCATGGGTCACATAAAAAAAGAACACCTCGAAGAACAAAGCGTCGTGATTCCACGGCATAGAAACCTCGGAGTGTTCGATGATTTTTATAAAAAAATAATTTTGCTCCAATTAGAAAATAAAAAATTAGCGTCTCTCCGCGACTTGCTTTTGCCAAAATTAATGAGCGGAGTATTGGACATCAATTAAACTATGCATCTCTCACGCTTATATATCGAAAACTTCAGATCAATCGAGAAAGTAGATTTAACTTTCAAAAAAGGGCGCAATGTTATTGTGGGCAGAAACAACGCTGGGAAAAGTAACATACTAAAGGCAATTGATTTGGTGTTGGGTGTTAATTCGCCTACATGGAAAAAATCTGACAATATTACCGAAAACGATTTTTTTAAAGGGGATACGAATCGGGAAGTGTTTATTTGGTGTGAATTAATTCGCGATACTAGCGAAACGATAGATTTTGAGGAAGTCAAGAAAAGTGCAATTTTCAAGGTTTTGGAAGGATTCGATGATTTTCGGTTAGCTTTAGGTTTTTTGGAATCTGACAAAGATAAAATTTTTCAATTCTGCGGAGATGATGGAGAAGCATTACTAGAGGATCGTTCTTATAAGAAACGCTGGATTGGTGGGAAGGGCTACTGTAAAGCTACATTCGACGATGAGTTTTCAGATAAAATGTTTTTTGCTTTTGCTTTTCGCTGTAGAATGCAAAATGGAAACTGTGAGAAGGATTTGGTTTTTCTTTACAGGGAAAATTTAACAAAAAACTGGCTTATCTCACCGAATCCCAATCTGAGAGAGGTTTTACTGCAAAGCGCCATTATCCCTTCATTCCGCGACCCCAAGAATCAACTGAGTGTTAGTGCTTGGGGTTGGTATGGTAAATTATTGCGTCGTTTTGCAAAGACCGACGATCCCAGCCTCAGGAGTGCTTTTGCGGAAGTTAAAAAGGCATCAGAAAGCGTTTTCAAAAATCTTATGGAAAAAATTTCTGATCCCAAAATGAAAATCGCATTTCCCGGAACAAAAATCTCTTTTCAGTTTAACCCTGAATCGGGACAAGACATATATAAGAGCGCATTAATTTACGTTGACGATGGATTTAATAGCCAACTTCAAGATAAAGGATCGGGTATACAAAGCGCTGTGATAATCGGCCTCTTCGATTTTTATGTTCGGGAGATTTCCCACGCAGTCGGTTCTTCGTTGCTTGCCATTGAAGAGCCAGAACTATATCTTCATCCACATGGACGCCGAGTGATTTCCGATCGAATTAGTTCGTTTTTAGATGGAACGAAAAATCAAGTTATCTTGACTACCCATTCACCGGAATTCTTATCTTCCATTGAAGATCAAAATATCATCGTTGTAAAAAAAGACGGCGCGACCACCATTGCGAAAGAAATCCATTTTGATTCACCAAAACGGAAACAAATTCTCATAAAAAAACAGAATGCCGAAATGTTTTTTGCCGATGCTGTAATACTGTCAGAAGGAGCAGACAAATATCTATTTGAATATGTCGCCGCTGATTTTGGGGATAACAGGTTTATCCTTGCGCAGAGCGAAAAAAGATTATTGGGCAAAAATTGGCTCAACGAGCATAATGTTTCGATCATAAATTGTGGTGGCAAAAGAGAGATATGGAAGTATGCAGAGGTATTGAAAGAACTAGCAATCCCATTTATCGTTGTGGCCGACTTCGATTTTTTCAGGGGAGGCGTTGTGGAGTATTTAAAAAATATCAACGCACAGGGGAATCTTGTGGAAAGGTTAAATTTGGTAAAATCGCAGAGTAGTCTATCCGATTCGAGTCCCGTTAAAAAATTGGCGGATATTAACCAGCAATATCATCGAGAAATTAAAAATTTGATCAAGTTGTTGAGCGATGAGCAAGGGATTTTCATTATGGAGGCGGAGCTGGAGGATTATTATAAAATCAAACCAAGTGCGGACAAAGAGCGTGGTGTAATTGAGACAATCTCCGCCATGATAACGAACAAGAAGCCAGTAACGGCTTATTTGGAAACGGCGGAATTTGAGAAGATTTTGGAAAAATTCATCTGGCGAGTTTTAGGATTGAAAATAGCACCAAAATAGTCATGCCCAATCTCAACGAAAATTCACTCGCCGGACAGCCGAAGACACTTTACTTGTTTATTGACGAGTCCGGCAATTTTGATTTTAGCCCGAAAGGGACAAAATACTGGGTGCTTACTTCCGTGTCTACTTTTAGTCCAAAGGTAAATTACGCGAGCGTTATGGATCTTAAATATCATTTCTTGAATAATGGCATTGATGTGGCATTTTTCCATGCATCAGAAGACGCTGCGAATAGGAGGGGTGTTCTTGCGAGGACATTTCACACTATTTCTCAAATGAATGGGCTTGATGTAGACGCAGTAGTTGTTCAGAAGAATAAAGTTAATCCAGCCCTCTATGAAGAAATAAAAGCATACCAAAAAGGGAAAGGGCTAAAATTCATACGAACTCCGGTGGAAGACCAATTTTACAGAAAGATATGCCGAACATTATTACAGTATGTATTTCGGAGGCATCACGATAAAATTGAACGGGTAATTATCGTGCTCGGAAAAGTGTTTACGAATAAGCAACGCGAGTTCATTAAGGTTGAGCTTCGGGATTATCTCGCGGAAAAGTTTCCTTTATTGCCATTCTCGATTTACTTTCATCCCGTAGAAGCTGATTTTAATTCCCAGATTGCTGATTATTGCGGTTGGGCTGTCTTTGTCAATAACGAACGCAATACCATGCGTGACTTTGAACGGCAATGCTATGACCTACTAAAGCCAAAATTAAAGAGCGAGTTTAGGATTTTTGATATAGGAGGAACTACCTACTATCAGCATGAAAACAAAAAGGAGCGCGGACAGGGTCCGGCTCCTTGACCCCTCTAGCTATCCTTTCGGAAGAGTAAACTCTTATCGCTAAAGAGGAACCTTTAGCCTTATAATACACGAACCGCTACGAAAAAACAAGGGCTTATCCACAGGCAAAAATGCATAGCAATCTCAACGAAAATTCGCTCGCCGAACAGCCGGTTATTGCTTGGCTTAAGGAGCTTGGCTATGACTATGAGCAAGGACCGGACTTGGCGCCCGGGCAGATTACCGCAGAGCGGGAGAACTTCCGCGAGGTATTGCTCTTGCCGCGCCTCAAGCGGTCGCTCATTCGCATCAACCCGTTTCTCAATGATTCCTCGGTAGAAGAAATTATTGAGCAGTTGGCTCGCGTTGAACATCCGAATCTTGAAGAGGAAAATCGGCAGATACACCGCTTGCTTACAGAAGGGGCAAAATACGATCTTTTTGATGAAGTTGATGCATTCGGGAACAAAAAGGAACAATCACTCCCCGTGCACTTCTTTGACTTTGAAAATCCGCAGAATAACGAATTTCTCGTCGTGAACCAGCTCGCCGTACAAGGACCGGATTGCGTGCGCCGCCCCGATGCGGTGGTCTACGTGAACGGCATTCCGCTTTCGGTATTTGAGCTTAAGAGTCCGACGAACCAATCGGGCACTATCCGCTCGGCGTATCTCCAACTGGAAGGATACAAAAAAGATATTGCCCAGCTTTTTAGATACAATCACTTGCTTGTGATAAGCGATCTTGTGAAAGCGCGGTACGGCACGGTGTCTTCCGCATGGGATCGCTTCGCGGTGTGGAAAGGGCTTGAAAGCGAACAGGACGACATTAAGGGAATATCGGAACTTGAAGTGTTGGTAAAGGGTATTTTCCACAAGAATCGGCTTTTAGACATCTTCCGTTACTTCACGATTTTTGAAGCCGACAGCGATGGCGATTCGCCGAAATACACAAAGAAGGTTGCACAATACCACCAATACTATGGCGTGAACAAAGCGATTGTTGCCACCACAAAAGCATTGAAACCCTCGGGCGACGGCAAAATTGGCGTTTTTTGGCATACGCAAGGATCGGGCAAATCGCTTTCTATGGTTTTCTACGTAAACAAAGTGAAATTACTGACCGCGCTCAAGAGCCCGACATTCGTTTTTCTCACCGACCGAAACGATCTTGACGGCCAGCTCCATAAGACATTTTTGCGGACCGGCTATCCGCATGCGTGGCAGGCGCCGGAAATTATCGGACTCACAGAACGCCTGCGCACGGCGGGAGGAGAGCTCATCTTTACGACCATTCAGAAATTTGAAACGGACAAGGAATTGCTTTCAAATCGCGAGAACATCATCGTTATCGCCGACGAGGCACACCGTTCGCAGTATGCAAAGCTTGCGGGCAACGTGCGCGAGGCGCTTCCGAATGCCTCGTTCATGGGTATTACGGGAACGCCAATCAGCACCGAGTCGCGCGATACCAACCTTGTCTTCGGCGAATACATCAGCACTTACAAAATCAATCAGGCAGTTGAAGACGGCGCAACGGTGCCAATCTTTTATGAAGGTCGGCTGGTCCCGCTCCATCTTACCAACCATTTTATTGATGAAGAATTTGAGGAATTGACCGAGGAACACGCCCCTCTCCAGACAGAAGCGTGGAAACACAAGTTTGCAAAACTTGCCGAGCTTGTAGGCGCTCCTAAGCGATTAGAACAAGTTGCGAAAGACATCGTGGATCATTACAACAATCGCGGCCTTGAGGGCAAGGCGATGATCGTCACGATGACGCGGAAAATCGCTGCGGAGCTATATAGAATTATAAAAGAATTTCCCAATGCACCCGAAGTTGCAGTTGTCATTTCCAATCCGGAGGAATTTGCGGGGCAGATTCAGCCGGAAATGCGCGCGAAGGAACTGGAGAAGCGATTCAAGAGCGCATCCGATCCGCTGAAAATCGTTATCGTCTGCGATATGTGGCTTACCGGTTTTGACGTGCCCCACCTCCACACGATGTATATTGATAAGCCGCTCAAGAACCACACGCTGATGCAGGCAATCGCGCGCGTGAACCGCATCTTCAAGGATAAACCGGCAGGGCTTATCGTGGACTATATCGGTATCGCCGACAATCTCAAGAAAGCATTCTCAATCTACAGCGCCGAGGATCGCAAGAACACGATGTACCCGATTGAGGATATCGTAGCGAAGATGAAAGAAAAATATGACATCGTTTCCTCAATGCTCTCGGGCATCGCCTATGCCGAATATCGCAAACTTTCCGCAGGGAACGCGGCGAAAGTTTTCTACGAAGCGCTCAATGCTATTCTTACCGACCCGAAGACCGGGGGCCTCGACGAAGATCGCAAAATGCGTTTTTTGAGGGAGGTGGAATTGCTTTCAAAGCTTTTCGGCTTCGCAATGCCGCACCACGAAGCGAACAAAATTCGCGACGAAGTGGAATTTTTCCGCGCATTGAAGCGGGCTATCAATAAACTTTCGGATACTTCAGAGGCGCTTTCGTCTACGGAGGGAGACGTAGAATCTGCAATTCGCGAACTCATTTCAGAAAGCGTTTCAGCGGAGGGCGTCATTGATATTTTCAAGTTGAACGATGGCTCCAAACCCGACCTTTCTATCTTCGACGAAAAATTTCTTGAAGAAGTAAAAAATATGAAGTATAAGAATCTTGCAGTGGAGGTTTTGAAGAAACTCTTGAGCGACCAGCTCCGAGTGCGCGTGAAAAAAAATGTTACCCGCTATGAAACGCTAATGCGGCTCCTAGAGCAGATTATTGAAGAATACGAAAACAATATAATCAACTCAAGCAAGGTGATTGAGCGCTTGATTGAACTTGCGAAGGAGATTAAGAAGAGCGAGCTTGCGATGCGGAGCATTGGCCTTAGCGAAGAGGAAGCGGCGTTTTACGACCTCGTTTCCAAAGGCAAGCATACAATTGCCCGGAATGGCGAGCTGAAGACGCTCGTGAAGGAAATGGTGATGCTCATCAAGCGCGATCTGACCGTGGACTGGTCAAGTAGCGAGATCATCAAGTCGCGCATCCGAGCGAATGTGCGCCTTATGCTCTTGCGCAAACAGGTCCCAGCAGAAGATGCGGAAGTATTAGTAGAATCTATCTATCATCAAGCATTTTCTCTATATCGAGATTACGTACCTGTTTAACATAAGATTCGGTCAGATTTCTTTGGAGATGGTGAAATGGGCGGAAACGGCTAAATCGCGATTTAGCCGTTTCCTTGTTTCGCCTCATTTGTATATAATGGCGTCATGGAACTCCTCATTGGTCTCGTGGTCGGCTTTTTCATTGGCGCGTACTGGCACAGACCGCAGAGCATCCAAACCATCAATACTGGTCGTAGCAAGCACAAGGAAGAATCCTTGGACAAAATCATGGCGCTTTTTGACCGCCAGGATGCAATTACCAATAACGACATAGAGCATTTATTGAACGTTTCGGACGCTACCGCCACTAATTATCTCAACGAGCTTGAAACGCGGGGAATGATTGTTCAAATCGGCAGAGAAGGGAGGGGCGTGACTTACAAGAGAGTGAGTAGTGAGTAGTGAGTAGTGAGTAGTGAGTAGTGAGTAGTGAGTAGTGAGTAGTGAGTAGAACACCATTCATATGAGCGACGAATCAATCGCACAAGGAGAACATACGGCGGATACGCCTTCGGCAACTCCACCGCAAGAACCCGCGCCCGCGGATGACGCGGGCGCGGCAGAGCAAGTAGGGGAAAAAGGAGAAATG
>DATDWI010000036.1:0-5022 GCA_036517415.1 Minisyncoccota bacterium | reverse complement strand
TTGGGGGAATTCGGCGGGAATCCTTGGGACGCGCTTCGCGCGTCCCGCATTTCTGCTTCAAAAAAACCTTTGAGTTCCATTCTGGTGCCGGAGGAGGGAGTTGAACCCTCATGAGGTTGCCCTCGCAGGATTTTGAGTCCTGTGCGTCTGCCAGTTCCGCCACTCCGGCATAATTTAAATAAGCTTAATTTTATAGGGTACATCGGCATTGGGCACTGAGGGACTCGAACCCCCGACCTTCCCGGTGTAAACGGGACGCTCTAACCAACTGAGCTAAGTGCCCCTAAAATCTAACGGGACGTAGTTGTCAATATTTTTTATCCACAATGCGCCATTTCTTTTTGTAGCACATATTTGTATACTAAGGAAGTCGACACACAACAATTATTTATTAGATTTATATAAAAAAATATATGGCAGAAATGATGAGATTTATTGGCATTACCGCCGTTATAGACTCTGTGCTGGTCCTCATTGCGTGGTTTATAATATACATGCGGCACAGTGTTGCTGAGCTTGCCAGCCCCATACTTCTCTACTTTTTGCGTTATCTCATTTATACATTTGTGTTTTTGATTCTTATTGCCGTCGCGATGTTTTCTTTGGAGGGCCGCGCCCAGACAACGCTTGTTATGCTTGCCGATGTGGTGCTTTGGATCTCTCTTGTCTATATGGCGCTTTTGGCATTGGGTGGGAAGTCGTCGTTACTTCGGAATGGTTTGATAGGACTTTTATTGGTGCTCGGTTTTTCGCGCACGATTTTTCTTCAACTCAACAGTATTTTGGGGTGGCCCTTCGGAGCTCTTGGCAGTGGTCTTTCTGGACCGAATTCCATCGAGTGGCTTTTGGTAAATATGGATGCTATTTTAATGTATGCCGTTTGGGTTCCGGTAGCGTTTGTGTTTTTGGGAACCGCATTTCGTTCTGCTGATTCTGCGGTGCGGGCGCGCTCTGTCATGTTTGCCGTGGGGCTTCTTTTTATCACGTACTCATGGGTTGCGCGATTGCAACTCGGAAGCAGATCACTTGCGCTGATCAGCATTTGTTCCCTTGTTGGCTTCGCGCTTTTATTGAGCGGAGTGTCGTATCGTAAAAGCAAAATACCGGAACAAGCTCAAACAACGGCGGCATTATGATACGACTCTCGAACGCCATCTGTCTTAACTGCAGCGCGTGACAACGCGCTTGTTGGTAAGGCCCGATGAGCGCATTGCCGATGCGCAAGGAAAGAACATAAAATGCCCGTGGTGCAAACAACACATCGCGCCGCGTCAGAGCATGCGCGGTTCTCGCGAAAAAAGAAAATAAGTTACTTATTCGTTTTTCACTTTCAACTTTTGCGTTCTGGTTTTGTCGAGTTTTGGTAGGCGCACGGTGAGGAGGCCATGTTTCATGGTTGCGTCTGCGTTGTCCACGTCCACTTCTTGGGGTAAGAGGATCGTTCTGCTGAATGTTCCCCAAAAGAGTTCTTGATAGAAATAATCGGTTGAAGAAATGGTGTGCGTATTCGAGCGCTTCCCGCGGATGGTAACCATTTCATGGGAAATGGAAACATCTACGTCGTCCGGTTTGACGCCGCCGACGATAGTTTGAATGACAATTTCGCTTGGCGTCTGCCACATATCAACGGTCAGCTGCCCCTCTTCATCGGCGAGCGGCATATCTGGCGCGCTTGTTTGCTGGCTTCCTGTAGGGGTTATATGGCGCTCTGCAGAGGAAGCGGGAGTCCCGGTTAATCGTTCAAAGAATGATCGTTTTTCCATAGTAACTTAATGTGTTACGGCTATTAATATGCTCTAGATTATACCACAAAGCAAAGGTACGCAAAACTATAAAAGTGCACATCTCGGATATGTTATAATGAAGTGGTGGCAAAAAAGCCAATCATTTTTATATTTACTACTGCCTACATGCCTTTTGTTGGGGGGGCAGAGTTGGCGGTGCGGGAAATCGCGCGACGACTCAAAAACGACTTTGAGTTTATTATTATTACCGCCCGTATGCGGCGAAATTTATTGAAACAAGAAGAAGTTTCCGAGGGCACGATTGTTCGGGTCGGGTTTGGGATTGGCGCATTTGATAAACTGCTATTGCTGTTTTATGGAATGTTTCAGGTTTTGAGAATCACGCGACGACGGGAGAATCATTTTTTTGTTTCAAAAAATCACCCTGTGATTTTTTGGGGCATAATGATTTCCTACGCCTCCATTGCCGCGTTTTTTGTAAAACTTTTTTATCCATCGGTTCCGTTTATTGTTACCTTGCAAGAAGGCAACAGAGAGTGGGAATTTGGGTTGAGCAAATGGTGGTGGAAAATTTTCTGCCATTCTCGGAGCGTCAATCATATTACGTGCATCAGTAATTTTTTGAAAGATCGTGCACGCGAAGCCGGGTATCACAGACCTATTTCAGTGGTGCCAAATGGCGTGGATGAGGGGTTGTTGAAAATTGTGCCGCGCTCCTCAACACCTGGTGTTGGTGGGCTTCAAACACCCGGTGTTTTCCCGCGCGGCGCTCCGGTGATTTTTTCCGCATCGCGCCTTGTTCATAAAAACGGCATTGATATTTTATTGAAGGCCGCGGCAATATTGAAAGACGAATGTAGCTTTAAAATTGTTTTAGCAGGAGACGGAGAGAAAAGTGAAAAGTTAAAAGTTAAAAGTGAAAAGTTAAAGATACAAGATCGAGTCCAATTTTTGGGTAGCGTACCCTATGCCGAATTGCCGGCGTTATATAAAAATGCCGACATCTTCGTTCGGCCATCGCGCTCGGAGGGGTTAGGGAGCGCGTTTTTGGAGGCAATGGCGGCGGGGCTTATCACGATTGGTACGCCGGTTGGCGGGATTCCCGATTTTCTTATTGATGGTAAGACAGGATTTTTGTCAAAACCCGAAGACCCCGATGACCTCGCGCGTGTTTTACGAAAAGCATTTACCATGAACGATACCGAACGCCGCAATATGCTTCAGCAAGCGCGCACTGTTATTCGCGAAGGATATTTATGGGACAACATCGCGGAACAGATGCAAGAAATTTTTATTAAAATAAGCGATCCTAATAAATCCGAACAACATTCGATATGAAAGTACTCATTGCTACACCACTCTATCCTCCGGATATCGGAGGACCGGCGACATATAGCAAGAAAATCGCAGATGAGTTGCCCAAACACGGCATTGATGTTGATGTTTTGAGTTTTGGCGATGTTCGGCATCTTCCCAAAATAATTCGTCACGTACTGTATTTTTGGAAAGTTTTTTGGCGTGGGCGAACGGCCGATATTATTTTTGCGCAGGATCCGGTAAGCGTTGGAGTGCCTGCAGCGTGCGCGGCGTTTTTACTGCGGAAGCCTCTTATTATCAAGGTTGTAGGCGATTACGCGTGGGAGCAAGGAGTGCAGCGGTTCGGGATTGACGAGCTGCTCGACGAGTTTTTGAAGACACAGTATGGTGTTGGCGTTTTTTTACTGCGAGCTGCCCAGCGTTTTTCAACAAAACGCGCGCGGCGTATTATTGTGCCAAGCAACTATCTTAAATCGGTGGTTGTACAATGGGGTATTAGGCCAGAAAAAATCGCGGTCATGTATAACGACATTCATGTTCCGCTACTCCAAGGTTCAAAAGACGATATGCGTAAGCGCCTCGGAATTCCACAAGACGCGTTTTTGTTTTTTTCTGCAGGGCGCCTGGTGCCATGGAAGGGGTTTGAGATGTTGATTGACGTTATGAGCAATCTCATAGCTACACATCCAAAGTTTTTGTTTTATATTGCTGGCGACGGGCCACAGCATCAATACTTAATTGGGCGTATTTATGCAGCAGGATTAGAAAATAATATTTCCCTTTTGGGCTCACTTTCGCATAACGCTCTTTTGACATATATTCGCTCCTGCGACATTTTTTTGTTCAATACAGGGTACGAGGGTTTTTCTCACCAGCTGCTTGAGGCGTTTGCGTCAGGAACTCCGGTTATTACAACAACCGCAGGAGGCAATCGAGAGATTGTCCGAGATGGAGAGAATACAATTGTCGCAGAGTATAACAACCGGACAGCATGGGAATCAGCTATTCAAACAATGATACATGATTCGGCACTCCGTGTGCGGTTATCACAGCGGGCTCAAAAAGACGCTAATCGATTTTTAGGCAATCACATGGTAGAAGAATTAGTTAAAACATTCAAAAATTTATGACTAGAGTTTTAATGCTTTCTACTGACGCGAATATTTTTGATGAAACCTCCGATGTGCGCGAGCGTATGAAGTGGTACGGTACAGTGTTTGAAGAACTACACATTATTGTATGTACGACAAAATTAAAAGTTAAAAGTGAAAAGTTAAAAGTTTCTGAAAATGTTTTTGCGTATTCAGCTTTGAGTGCATTAAGGTTTTTGTGTTTGTGGGAGGCATATCGAATTGCAAAAAACATTATTCAAACTATCAACTATCAACTATCAACTACAAACTGCGTTGTTATTACCACCCAAGACCCTTTTGAGGTTGGGCTTGTCGGCTATGCGCTCAAAAGGCGATTCGGTGTTCCGCTGCAGCTCCAAGTTCACACTGATTTTTTAAGCCCATATTTTTGGCGCGAGTCATTGAAAAATAAAATTCGCGTTTTGCTCGCGCATTTTTTAATCCCGCGCGCTGATGGCATTCGCGCTGTCTCCACCCGTATTAAAAATCAACTACAAACTACAAACTATAAACTAAAAACTGACCCCGTGATTTTACCAGTATTTGTTGATGTTCGCGCTATCAAAGACGCCGAAGCCAAGGTTGATTTGCATAGCGTTTACTCATCTTACGATTTTATAATATTGATGGCATCGCGTCTTACGCGAGAGAAAAATATTGCGATGGCGCTTGAGGCAATGCGGCAGATCATACTCAAATTTCCCAAGACACTTCTCCTTATTGTCGGTTCAGGCCCCGCAAAAAAAATGCTTTCTTTGCGAGTTGAGCGTAATTGCTTGGAACAGAATGTGATTTTTTCTGCTTGGACAAATAATATAACATCGTAT
>DATDWI010000035.1:0-4305 GCA_036517415.1 Minisyncoccota bacterium | reverse complement strand
ACCGACGAGCACATCAAAACCGCGCGCGTTTCCCCGCTTTTCAAAATCACCACCCCGTCCCGGATGGCTTCCACGTCTATCAGCTGTTGAGTTGATTGGGCTTGCAGTTTCTGCATAGATATGATGCGAATCTACGAATATATGCGAATGATGCAAATGTAATACGAATCTGCGAATGCCACGCGAATGCCACGAATTTATTCGTATGGGCGCGTTCGTAGTGCGCTATTCGTATGCTATTCCCGGTACGCGCTCCCCGTTTCCACGGAGCTTCTTTTGTCTTTTAAGTTCCCGCGGGAGATCGGTTGGGCGACGGCGCTCTCTTTGTGTTTCGGCGCGCTGGTGAAAACCACCTTTTCTTTTTCCGCTCTTCTCCAGATGTACATTCTCGGGCGCATTTGAAAAGCCAGAAAAGCTCCGAAGAATCGCGAAAATCTCATCCCGTACGGCCGGTAAAAAGCGAATATCGCCGAGCCGATCGTAACGGGTATCAGGATTATAACAACCAGCCAGAATTTAAGCAAAAAATAAAGCAGGATGCCCGCGCCCATCGGGATAAGCATAATGAAAAACTGCCGCATCGTGATCGGACCGAGTATTTTATCTTCCACGTCAATAAATTGGGGTACCTGGAATTGCTTCATAAGTCATAAAACATAAAGCATGAAACTTGAAACATCAGAAATTAGAGCAGTTTTTATTTTCATTCTTCTGTTTCATGTTTATGTTTCAAGATTTTTATATTTTTTCTTTATACGGGCTCTCCGCTGGTGGTTTGGGTTTTTGCGTGCTGGATGTCGTGAATTTGCTTAAGATGCTCTTAATCCGCGGGTCGTTGGCTAAAGTAGAGTTTGGAGGTTGGTTCCCCGAGTTATTGATTTCTTGATTTTTTGTTTTATCGCTCTCCTGATTGCCGACCTGCGTCGTCTTGAATTGCGTCTGAATAAAAGTCGGCAGAGGGACGATCGGCTTGAATGTTTCTTGAGGAGTTTGTTTTACTTGCGTATTTTCGGTTGGTTGCCTCGGCTCTTTACTCTCGCGAATTACGAATTCCGAATTACGAATTAAAGCCGGTTCTGTAGAGGTCTGACCTCCGCCCGCTGACTTTAGGTTGTCATCAGCGCTATTTGTCTTTGAGTTGGCGATTGGAGTTGATTGGTTTGTTGGTTGTTGGAGGCCGGGTCTCAACACATTGGATTTTAGAGCGCCTATTTTGTCATCCTGAGGAGCGTTGGCGACGAAGGATCTCTGAGATTCCTCGCTCGCCTTTGGCGCGCTCGGAATGACGGCCGCCGACTCTTTTTCCTGATTCTGCTTCAAAAACTTCTCCGGTATCGGAATCACGTATTTCGGTTTCACCGCAGGCGCCGCAACTCCCTCTTTCCGTAATTCATAATTCATAATTCGTAATTCAGGTTTCTGTAATTCGGTCTTCTGCGCCATCCACGACTGCACCGTCGGCGTCTGAATCGTCGGCGGGTAAAGTTTTTTCAGCTCCAGCCGCACCGCGCTGAAAATTTCCGCGTCCAAATCATGCGCGACCAGCTGCGCTTTCTGCATATCAACTCCCGTTTCTTTCTGAATCTCCAGCGCGAACAACTCCGGGCGAAGGTAGCCGAGTAAAACCCTACCGATGAGTTTTGCGATAAGCGCTGTAAAATCATCGGTTTCCCGCAGAACACAAGTTCTATAAATCGTATCTGCCATTTTTTCAGAGAACAACGCATCCTGCAGAGACTTGGGAAGCAGATGGTATCTTTTTAATAATTGTTCTTGGGGTATTTGTTCCATCGCGAAATTATGTTACATAACCAAGCAACTCTGAGTTTTGAGCCTCCGACAGATATTTTGCAAGAGCGGGATTTTGAAGGTGTAAGCCGGTTGCGGTCGTTGCGGTCGTTGCCGGCGTTGTTCCTTTTGCTGGCCTTGCCTTTTTTGCCGGCACCCCAAATTTTCCAGGAAGATTATTAATGTATGTCTTTATTCCATCAAAAAACGCCATATTTTGTGCATCAAGAGCCGCACGCAAATGCGCGGAGGTGATTGCTTTTTGATCCATCATGTTCTTTACCATATCTTTCCCCCCCGTTGAAGCAAAGAAAGAATCGGGTAGCTCGCCAATATCTTTTGGTTTAATACTCTTGTACACATTAGCCTCAGCTTGCGATTGTGTCATATCGTCAATCTTAGTGCCCGCAGGTTTATTTTTGTATTTTTCCGTAACCGCGTGCAGTCCCACTCTTGGATCCCCCATTGCCACTGCTCTTGTTGTCGTTCTACTGTTGTATTTCTTGGCATTGTCGTATGCCACTGTTCTTAATTTCAATGTTTCTGCGTCATCAACATTTCCATTTGCATCTTTTATCGTAAGCGCATTACCCTCTCTCTTGGAAAGCATTTCCGCAATCTGATTCGCCTTTGCTTTGGCGCCAGGCACAGAGCTCTTAAGTAGGTCTTGATATTGGCCGAGAAGTTGTGAGTCAGAGTATTTCTCATAAATCGCTTTTTCTTGCGGAGTGAGGGCTTCTTGCTGCTGGATTGCTTGCTCGGTTCTTGACGCAATGCCGCGCAAACCGCGACCAACGCCGAGCGTGCTAAGCACCTTCTTTTTGGATGCCCATTCGGCACCCTTATTGAGCCATCCCTTTTCTCCCGACATTTTTGTTTCCCGTGCGGCGGTTGCCACCATTGTTTTCCCCGCACTCTTCACCTTCCCGCCGGCCCATTTTTGGGCGGATTTGATCATGCCTATGGCCGCGCCGGCGCCGGTGATGCTCATTGACTGCGCCGCCATCAGCGAGCCCAGCATAAAGAACCAGACGACGATGTATTTGATGACTTGTTCTATAAAGCCGCCGATTACACCTTGCGCGAAAGGCTCTGCTTGAGCGTTATTAATCAGTAATGCCGACGCGCTTGCCTTATACCCCCTATTATATTCATTCACATTAGGCATATTGGCCGTAAAAACTAACATAGAAAGATACAAAAAGAATACCGCGACCGGCGCGAAAAATGTCCATTGGAAAAATTTGCTTGTCCAACGTCCGAAGTATTGACTGGTTTTGGGAAACGGCATTAATACTAAAACTAACGGGAGTAAAATAAGCAAAGCATATAGCCAGCCGGTTCTCAAAAGAAACATCACTCCTAAAGCGAAAAGAGTAAAAGCCGTGCCAAGCATCAGGGATATAGCGAAGAGCATATTAACTAAAAGACTACCACTACCACTAAAAGTGCCTGCGGTAAATAAATTAGTTAAGGTAAGATTATTAGCAATCATCTCGGTGAATCCACAGCTTTGACCAGAGCCGCAATCACTGGTAATTTTGCTTATAAAAAAATCTGTAAACACATTGGCAAAATCAATGAATATGCCGGCGATTGGCAAGCTGAAATTGATCAAGAGAGCGACCACGATCAGCATCGGCAAAGCGCGCTTGACGCCGAAAGATTGAAACAAAATATAATCCAGCGCGATGCCGAGCAGTATCAAGATAAAAAACATATTGGCCAGATCGCGCGTCACACCCCAGCCGATTTGGACTACGGTGGAGTTGATGATATAAGCGGGTTGTATTGCCCAATTAGCAAATGAGCCGGCCACGCCCAAAGCCACGCCCGCAAATTGCATGAGGATAAAAAGAATGCCGGCGGCAATAGCGGTCCATTCAACTGCTGTTAGCGCTGTTTCCAGCACCGCGCCTCCTAACCACATTAAAACTCGCATAATATATTAGACAATGTTAAACCAATTAGAACAATTATAATCAGCTCCCGTCTCCAATTTTCGGTATTTTGACTGCCTAAAAATTTTGTTTATGAATTCTTTCATTTTTCATATCTGTCATCCCCGTGGAAACGGGGATCCAGATCCGTTTTTATTTTATGTTTAGCGCCTTAGGCGCTAAACATTTGTCATTCCGAGAGAAGCGAGGGATCTCTTGATCGTGCGTGAGATCCTTCGCTTCGCTCAGGATGACAGAATATTCAGGACGATAGAATGTTCAGAATAACAACATCAGTTATTGATCTTGATATATTGAATTCGCGCGGCCGCAGATGAAGTTGTCGGCGAATTGGCCGAGCTTGCGATTGTAATCGCGCAAACCCTCTTTGCATTCGTTTATCGCTTTTTTGACCGCTTGCCGGTATTTCTTCCTTGCTTTTTTGCGCGAGAAATAATTGACGATTCCGGCGATGACGGCGATGCCGATGGCGAGAGGCAAAAGAACGCCGGTTGATGCCATTCCGAGAACCGCTCCGCTGATGGCGGAGTAGCCAAATAACGAAGCAACACCGCCA
>DATDWI010000034.1:0-10485 GCA_036517415.1 Minisyncoccota bacterium | reverse complement strand
CTAATGGCTTTTAAAAGATTGTCGAGCGGCACCTTGCTTTCGTCAAATTCAACCGACCCCTCCTTTGCGTCATAATTTACCTCAGCGCTTTGAACGCCATCCATCGTAGTAAGCAACATCTGGATACCAAGCGCGCACGCTCCGCAATGCATTCCTTCGATTGTAAGCTTTGTTTTGGTCATTATGCCAATTATAACAAGATCACAGGAACCAGCAATGTATGTTGCTGGTTCCTGCTCTTCTCGATCGCTGGAGTATAGAGTTTCAACGTCAGGGAATTGAGCACCACAGACACCGAAGAAAACGCCATCGCAAATCCGGCAATTTCGGGGCGCAGTGTTGCCTGCGAAAAATTAAAGAACACCTGCCCCAATCCGCTGCCGAGCATCTGGGCAACAGAAAGTACCCACAATGCCGGCACGCCAAACGATGTTTGGGTAAGAAGTAAATGAATGCCGCCCGCGATGGGAATTGCCAAAACATTATAAATAAACGCCCAAAAAAGATTTTGCCAAATTTTGCGGATCGTCCTGCTAGAGAGTTGAATTGCGGTAACCACATCGCGCAAATCATCTTTTACGAGAATAATCTCTCCCGTTTCAATGGCTACATCAGTGCCTGATCCCACCGCGATGCCAATATTTGCTTGTGCGAGCGCGGGAGAGTCATTGATGCCGTCTCCTGCCATCGCAACCGATTTGCCTTCTTCTTGTAATTTCTTAATTACCTGTGCTTTATCCTGTGGCAAGACCTGCGCAAGCACGCGATCGATGCCAACTTGCTTGGCAATTGCTTCTGCGGTTTTCGGATTGTCTCCCGTGATCATAATAATTTCTTTGCCCATTTTTTTGAGCTCCGTAATTGCCTCCCGCGCATAGGGCTTGAGCGTATCGGCCATGGCAATAAGCGCAGTTGCTTTTTTATCCACCGCTAAAAATACAACGGTCTTTGCTTGATTTTGAAGTTCTTCAAGTTGAGTATGATATGGCGTGGTATCAATACCGATATCTTCCATTAATCGTTCGTTTCCCACACATACTTCTTTCCCGTCTACCATTGCGCGCACCCCTTTTCCTGAAATTGCTTCGAAGTTTTGTGGTTCACTAATCTTTCTCAGCGATTTTCCTTTTTCTAGAATTGCGCGGGAGAGCGGATGCTCGGATCCCCTTTCAACAGCCGCCGCATAATACATCGCCTCATCTTCTTGTATGCCCTTGGTAAGCAGTGCAACATCGGTGACTGCCGGTTTTCCCTTGGTTAATGTCCCCGTTTTATCAAACGCGATCGCCGTAACCCGATGCGCTTTTTCCAGCGCCTCTCCGCCTTTGAGAATGATTCCGAATTTCGCAGCCTGCCCAATGCCGACCACAAGCGCCGTGGGAGTTGCAAGCCCCATCGCGCAGGGACAGGAAATAACAAGTACCGCGATCATGCGTATTAATCCTGCGCGAAACGGAAGTCCCGCTCCAAAATACCACCCTGCAAATACCAGAAACGAAAGCACGACAACGGCGGGTACAAAATACTCGCTGATAGTATCCACCAAATTTTGAATAGGCGCGCGGGACGCCTGGGCTTCTTCCACCATCCGAATAATTTGGTTGAGCAATGTATCTTTCCCTACTTTCGTTGCGCGAAATTTGATAAGCCCTTCTTGATTGAACGTGGCCCCTATGACTTCTTCGCCGACGCCCTTCCCCACCGGGAATGATTCGCCAGTAACAACCTTTTCATCAATATGCGTTTTGCCCTCAATAATAGTTCCGTCAACAGGAATTTTTTCGCCCGGACGCACAACAACAATATCACCCATGGCAAGTTGATCAATAGGCATGGTTACCTCTTGGTCGCCGCGTATCACATGCGCTTCTTTTGCTTCAAGTTTCAGCAGTTCTTTAATCGCCGCGGATGCCCTTCCTTTTGCGAGCGCTTCAATGTATCTCCCCAGTAAAATAAAAAACAAAAGGGCTGCCGAGCTTTCCCAAAATGGATGGTCGATATTAAAAAACAAAAAACCGATCGTGCTATACAAATACGCCGCCGATGTTCCCAACGCTACCAAAACATCCATGTTCGCCGATCCGACGCGAATTGATGTAAATGAATTGCGGTAAAATGGCCATGCAATAACAAATTGAATAGGCGTCGATAAAATCCAATACACATAATTAAGATCAATGCGAAGCGGCGGGTTTGCCACATCAACAAAGAATCCGACCACAAGTTTCAGCGGCTGCGCTATAAGCCAAAAAAGGTAGTTGGTTACATACGATCCGTAGCCAAAAAATCCGGTTTCCCGCAGAATAGGAAGTTTGAGGTTTAAAAAATCAAAAAATTCATGCACATGCGTAACATTGAACATATGAATGAGCATATAGTAGACAATGATAGGGCATGCGAGCACAAAGGCGGCTTTCACGCGCCTGCGTGCGTGCTCAATCTGCCGCGCCTCTTTACGCTCTTCTTCTTCTGCAGTGGCCCCCTTTTCGTCAGGACGAATCAGATCGTAGCCAAGTTTATTAATCAACGCATCAATTTTTTCAAGCGAGATTTTTGATTCATCATATTCAACCGTGGTTTTCTCTGCGCCAAAATTTGTTTTAATAGAACGCACACCGTCTTGTTTCCCGATTAACTTATCAATCAATACCGAACACGACGCACAATGCATTCCTTTGACTTTTAAAACGTATTTTGCCATATAATTATTCTGTTTCAGAAATCAAACTCCGCACATGTAAAGTACCGATCATATCAAAATGAGTGCGTTTTTTACCTTCAACCATACCTTCACCGCACGGAACCGAACAATAAAACGGAAAGTCCCCTTCTTGCGTTACGACAAACTCCACAGTGATAGTGCTCCGCGCGGGCATCCGCTGTGACACGCCAAGCGCGTCAATCGCGATCCCGTGGTCGTAATCATCTTCATTGATAACCGTTGCAACAATTTTATCTCCTCGTTGTGCTTCGATCTCCTCGGGAATAAACCGCCACTCGTCCTTTTTTGCAATAATGGTAATATTACGAACCACGCCAGTGGTTACCGGAGCAGAAGATTCGGAACGAAGAAATGTCTGGTACGCAACGCCTCCGCCGATAATAATCACCGCAACAGCAATAAGAATAAAATATTTATTCATACATTATTCAAATATCGAGAAACTCCGTAACTCAAAACTGCTATCATAATCAGCGAAGCAACCAAAAGCACCCACCACGACGAAATAGTTCGCCCTCGGCTTGCATCGCTTACCTGAATCCAAAAGCTCGCCGTCAACGCCTCCTCGGGCGGAAGATCGATCCCTTGGGGACGAAATTGCGCAAATGCTTTATAAAGTCCGGGCTCGGGAAACACAACGCGGAACACAACTACTTCGTCTTCGCTCTCGGGACTCACTCGGTCTGCCGGTTCCTCTCCTTCGTGCGCATACGCTCGAGGAGCAATGTAACCCGTCATCTCCATCATGTGCTCATCGTTATGATTCTCCCCTTCGGGGTGTGTGTGCATGAATTGACGAAGATCGTCTTTGATGATCGCAAGGTGCATCGGCGCTCCCAAATAATTCTCGAGTAGTGCTTCGTCGCCCGCAAGCGTATGAATATCAAATGCCAAATCATGTTCGTGTTGCGCAAGGATTGGTTGATCAAAAAGAAGGGATGCCTGATAATCCTCAACCGTCGTGTTGTGAGAAAAAATAATTTTTTTGTCACTCTGTTCGCCTACCCCTTCTACCACCAAAAGGGGGTGCCCAAAAACGTGATTCGTCCCCGATTGCCGTACCTCTGACCATAGTTTATAAATACCCGGCTTTGGGAAAACGCGCTGAACAGTAAAAAGCGCTTTGTTATCGACGAGTGGCGCGGGATGAATGTGAAAAAACTCATTCAGGTCCTCACGTACTCCGATAACGTGCATAAATTTTTCGTGATCAATCTCGAGATTGCTTATCGGATCGCCTGTTGGTTTTTCATTCACCAAAAAGTCAAAGCGTACCAGTTCGCCCGCATGGGGAAGAGGCGGCATCCAATTGAGATCAACCGCCAAACCTTCGCGCGGTGCCGATTCTTCGTGATACAACAAAGCGCGACCATGGTCTTCTTCGTCTTGACCTTGACGAACCTGAAATAAAAACCGCTGCGGGAGAGTATATATAAAAACAACCGCGAGTAACAGCGTAAGCGCGACACTAAACCACAGTCGTACCGATGGCGCCGCTGGCTCCGCTCGACGCTTCCTCCAATACCACCACACCGGAGCTACCCACAAAAACACCAATACCCAATTACCAAGCCATAGCGGCAACCCAAAAAGCCCTGCCCCTTCTTCTAAGCCATGCGTATGAGGAGCAGCCACACTCAATCGTTCCGAAATCATGCCCAAAAATCGTTCTTCTTGAGTAATTTCTTCAAAAAGAGTGTGCTGTCCGGAGTTGACCCACCAGTCGTGAGTAAAAAGACCGAGTGTCAAAATAAACGCGGCAACAAATACCATTGTCCATCCCGTCGCGCGCTCGAGTTTATCTTTTTTTGCAATAACCCACGAGAGGGCGTTAACTCCTAAAATACCGAGCGCTGCAAGGAGCAGAAGCGGCACAATCCGCCCTATCGCATGCACAAAAAAGAGACTCCAGCCGTACAATATATTGCCCGAGCTTGCAATTTCCGTAAAAATTAATGGAGTAGCGGGATGCGGGCACCCCACACCGATGTTGCCCAAGAATAAACCAAGCAAAAATGCTTTGATATAATCGCCTTGTTTTTGTATAAATGCCGGCGCGGCGCCGCTATAACTCGGCATGCGTATACGAAGGAGGCCGATTTCGCCCAACGCAAATGCATACGCAAATGCTCCGGCAATAAAATACACCCAATTTTTCACTATTTCAATTTGAACACCAGTTGCCTCAATAAAATATCCTCCCAGTGCTGCAGCCAACACTCCGTACAAACTCAACATCAACACGACTCCCGCGCCAAACGAAAGCGCTATCGCGAAACCCCGCCGAGCGCCTTTTCCCATGGATAAGGGAACAACAACAAATGCGAGAGGCAGCGTGCACGGAAGCACAATCATCGTAAGCCCCATCGCATAGCCAAAAATGTACCACCCCAGTCCGCCGGGCGTTTTGGGTCCCAACACAAACGCCCATAACAACCCAAAGACTGTCAGTGCTCCCAAAATAAACACGAACGAAAGAAGAGATGTCTTAACGGGCGCTTGATCCATAATTCGTGCGACTGATGATAACAAGGGCAATGGCCCCTCCGAGAAGACCGATATCGCGAAACGTAATGAGAAAATTGGCTTCGCTCCACGGAAGAAAAGCAAGGAACAGAATTGCGCCAAATTCGATTACGGAAAGAAATGCTACCCATTTTACCCATATCGGCTTGAGAAACCATGCTAGTAATACAACGGCAAAAACAATTTCTATAGCCCCCTGGAATTGAAGGTAGGTATTAAGATCGACAGCATACATAATAGTCGTACGCAGCCACAAGGGTACCGCCCAGTGCCAGGCAGTCGGATGCGCGATAAGATCGTATCCGGAATAGAGATACATTATGCCAAAACCAAGACGCAGTGACCATGCCGCAAAATGCATAGTATTATTCGGGGATTTAATCATTTCGCACAAATATTTTCATGCCGCTCCTCCAAACCTTGTAACCGCGGCGAAGGCCAATAAGCCCGACCCAATAATGTAATGCTACCATATGCTTTAACATCCACGCGAGCACGCCGGAGATTTTGATCCAGCGAGAATCGAAAAGAGCATACTTGCCGCCCAAAGGTACAATAAATCCCGGGGGGGTATAAGAAAAAGTAATAAGAGGTTTTTTTCCAAACATTCGCTCAATGTTGCGCGCGGCGATCTCTGCCTCTTTTAGTGCAATGGTCGCCGTCATAGGATACGATGTTCCCGTAGCGTCATCAACACAATACGTTGCATCCCCCACACTAAACACGTTTTCGTACGGCAGCGTGCGCAGATATTGATCAACGCACAAACAAAAATTTTTCTGCAATGAAACTTCGGCGCATGTTTTTGTAAAACCGCTGGCCCTAACACCAGCCGTCCAGACCAGTAGGTCAAAAGAAACCGTAGTCCCGTCTTTTAATACTAATGAGGAATCCTGCACGCCAGCAATCGGGCGCTCCAGCATCAACCGTATGCCCAAGGAGGTAAGACGTCGCTGTGCTTTTCGCTGTATCCACGTACTCGCTCCTCCCATAACCGCGCTCGACGCTTCGACTATAACAATGTCGGTAAAGTTATGTTCTCTGCCATGTTCTGCTTCAAGTTTTTTTACAAAAAATGCGAGCTCGCCGGCAAATTCACAACCGGTAAATCCGCCGCCGCCAATGACAATAGCAATACGGTGCCGCTTCGGCGCCCTCGTAAACGCTTCATCGAGCGCATTACGAATAGAGAGCGCGTTCCAAAGCGTCTTGAGTGGCAATGCGCGCGGAGAAAGGCCAGGAATGTTAAAATAATTCGTCTCGCTTCCTACCGCAAGCACCAATGCATCATACGGATATGTCGCCCCATGTTCCAAAAGCGCTTTTTGATTTTTAAAATCAATGCCGCTCACCGCGCCATGCACTACGGTGACATTCACATCGTTTCTAAAAATATCAATGAGCGGATAGGACGCGGAGGACCGCAACTCGCGAAACTCAAGCGGGAGATGCCCAAATGTCTCTGGCAAATCCGCCGTTGCTACTTCATAGAGCTCCGGGTGGAACGTATGATAGCGCTCTTTATCAATAAGAGTAATGTGTACGCCCGACATCCGCCGCGCAAGGCGTTGCGCAACTCGCACCCCTCCAAACCCCCCGCCAACAATGACCACCTCTTTGACCATACGGTGATTATAGCATAAAACGGTGGCGTTTCAAGCCACCCCGCGGATTCGAACCGCGAACCTACTGTTTACAAAACAGTTGCTCTACCATTGAGCTAGGGTGGCAAGTTTTTATTGTTTGAGTCCTGTTCCCCATTCTCATTTTGCATAACACCATTTTCGTGCTGCTGTACGGCGTTGCGCAAACGATGCGTAGCGCGGAATAGCAGGCGCTCAATTTTCAGTATTATAATACGGACCCACCGCAAGCGCTTTTCGGTAAATCGAAGCACATGTCCCCACACATACGTTCGCCAGACGAGAAAAACTCCCTCAACAATGCTTTCCATACAATAAACAAAAAGCGCGAAATATGAAATGCCTTGTCCGCTGATAAGGCGAGAACGAGAAATCTCTTCGCAATCAGCGCGGTGCCGCAGATACAGCGCCGCAATGCCTCCACAACTCACGACGAGTATAATGAGAAAAAACGTCATACTTCAAAACGCACAAAGCGCTCGATAGTAATATTTTCACCAAAATGCGCAATGCGTTGCTGAATCAGCGCTCCAATAGTCATCGAGGGGTCCTTCACAAACGGCTGAGACAGCAACGATGTCTCGCGAAAATGTGTTTCGAGTTTTCCTTGGACAATTTTTTTAGTCATTTCTTGTGATTTTCCCAATTGCTCCGCTTCTTCAGAAAAAAGCCGCTCTGCTTCCTGGTATGCTTCCGGCGGAATGGCATCGTGACGAATGTAGAGCGGAGAAGCCCCCGCGATGTGGAGCGCTATGTCATGCGCAAGCGCTTGAAATTCCGGATTACGAGCAACAAAATCAGTCTCACAGCGAAGTTCGAGCAAAACCACGATCTTTCGATTTCCGTGCACATACGATTCTATAATCCCCGCCTTCGTCATACGTTCGGTTTTTTTGCCCGCAAGCGACTCGGAAGATTTTTTGAGCAGCGTGAGCGCCCGTTCTATATTTCCATCTGTTGCCTCTAAAGCTTTTTTACAAAGCCCAATAGAACTTCCCGTCAATTGTCGTAAATGTTTGACTACGTCGGTCGAAACCGCCATGGTAGTATATATTACGTTGTTTGCAGCGAATCAGCAGAGCGTGTTGGTTCTGTCGCATCAAGAGCAAGGCGAGCTTGCTCCGCCGGAGCTTGAGCAAGGCGAGCCGTGCGCTCCTCACGACCCTTGCGATATGCCGAAGCTAATCGCTCGACGATAAATTTGATAACCGCTGAAGAATTATCATTCGCCGGAATAGTATAGCGCACCCCGTCGGGATCGCAATCAGAATTAAGAACGGCAACAATGGGGATGTTTTTTTTCTTTGCTTCGGTAAATGCCGTATGCTCATCGTAGGGATCAATAATAATAATGGAATCAGGAAGCGATGTAAAAGCGCGCAGTCCGCCGAATGCTCTGGTTAATTTACGCAATTCATTAAGTTTCATTAATTTTTCTTTTTTTACATATTTGTCTAATTCGCCGCTTTTTGCTTCTGCTTCAAGTCGTTTCCAGTATTCGAGGCGCCGGGAGAGCTCCTTGAAATTGGTCAAAAGCCCGCCGAGCCAGCGCTCCGACACATAGGGGGCTTCCAAGCTCTGGGCAACGCGTTCAATATGTCTGCGTGCCGCTGGCTTTGTCCCCACCCAAAGTACCAAGCGCCCCTCTCTCCCCAAGTCCTCCAAAAAACCCTCTGCGGTTTCCAATAACGACGCCGTCTGCTCCAAATCAAAAACCTCGATATTATTGCGCACCGCGAACACAAACCGCTCCATTTTAGGATGGTGCCGTGATTTTGAATGTCCCACATGCGCGCCTGCTTGAAACAAAGCCTCAATTGTATTATTTTGATCCATTGGCATCACCAAATTAGTATAGCAAATATGCTTGCAAATACAAGAGGTGCCTGCTATGCTAGAATGCATATGAAACCAGATATCCATCCTACCTACTATCTGGACGCGGCGTTTCGCTGTTCATGCGGCGCAACAAGGAAAATCGGCGCAACGAAAAAAGATGTGCAGGTTGAAATTTGTTCAAGCTGCCACCCGTTCTATACCGGTAAAAATAAGTTGGTCGATACCGCGGGTAGAGTAGAAAAATACAAAGCGCGCGTTTCGAAAGCAAAAATTTTACCGAAAAAGAAGAAACAAAAATCGTAATGAACCCGGAACTGCAAAAACAAATCAAAAACGCCATTGAAGAATACGATGCGCTGGAGTTTGGTGTCGCCGAAAGTTTTAAGTGGCCACAAGGAAAAATAGCGCGGTTTGGGGAACTTTCAAAAATAAAAGTGCTCTTTGAAGAGTGGGGTCAGGCAAGCAGAGAACGAAAGGCCGCGATTGAGCAAAAACTTATTGAGATGCTCGGCGGACAGGAAGCGCGCCGCAACAGCGCTATGGTGGAAATTCGAGCGGGCGCCGGCGGCAATGAAGCAGCGCTCTTTGCCGCTGATTTATTTCGCATGTATAGCAATTTTGCTCAAAAAAGCGGCTGGCATGCGGTTATCATCAACGAATCAAAAAACGAACTCGGGGGGTATAAAGAGGTTGTTGCTGAAATAACCGGCAACGGCGTCTACGATGCACTCAAATATGAATCGGGAGTGCATCGAATACAGCGCGTTCCTGCAACGGAAAAATCAGGCCGTATTCATACCTCAACAGCTTCCGTCGCCGTACTGCCCGTCGCAGAAGAACAAGAAGTAGACATCAAAGACACTGACCTGGAAATAACATTCTCGCGCGCTGGCGGCCCGGGAGGGCAAAATGTCAATAAAGTAGAAACCGCGGTGCGGATTTTACATAAACCCACGGGAATCGTTATCTCTTCGCGCGAAGAACGATCGCAGCTTAAAAACCGCGAGCGCGCGATGCGTATCTTGCGCGCGAAACTACTCGATGAGCAAATGAGAAAACAAGAAGAAGCTGTTCGCAAGGAACGAAATGAGCAAATCGGCACCGCCGACCGCTCAGAAAAAATACGTACGTATAACTTCCTCCAGGACCGCGTCACCGACCATCGCATCAAAGAATCGTGGCACAACATTCAAAACATCATGGATGGAAACATTGAACATATCGTCTCTGCAATCAAAAAACAGTTTTTATCTCTGCGCGAGGGATTGAAGTAAATCAATCTGTTCTTGGTAGATATCAACTTTTGCCAGTACTTGGTTTGCGTACGTTCTGCCAAGCGTAGAATTCCAATTGCCGCCGGCGAAATATTTCGCCGCAGCTTTGCGTTCGTTATCCCGAGATCCCGTAGCACCATTATCTTTTAATAATAATGCCGATGCCATGAATGCGTCGCGCGGATTCCAAGGATTCGGCGGGACAGAACCCGTAAACTGTGAAATTGCGGACTTATAGAGCACCCATGTGGAAGGAATAAACTGCGCGGGACCCATAGCGCCACCCCAACCAACCCGCTGGCCGCGCGAATCACGCAAAGGGCACGAAACCGGCATTTGATTCGGATCAAGCCCAAGCTCTTGAGTTATTGCAAGAAACGGTGTGTGATCGCGCGCCGGCTTCATCACCGACTGCCATTTATATATCGGCGGGTCGTCGGGCAGATTACACTGGCCGATATTTTTCCCCAACTCTGATTCT
>DATDWI010000033.1:0-2990 GCA_036517415.1 Minisyncoccota bacterium | reverse complement strand
AATGCATTCGCTACAAAACTCCGCAAGAAGTTATGCTGGCCAACAATCAATTCAAGTTTTTACAAAATATTTTCTTAAACAATCAAATTATTAGGGTAAATAAAAAAAGCTCAAGCGTTGCACTTGAGGGGTCAGAGTAGGAGCTACTCTATTAAAATAGATAGCATAAAAAATAAAAACCGGCAAGGGTATCAAATGTTATGACTTATTAACAACGAGCGATCGCTGATTGTTAACAAATTTTCGCCCAACATCTTTATTGCTTGCTCTTTCGCAAAAACTGGAGAAGCTCGGCGGGGCTTTTGAAAATCTTGTGCGCGTAGTAAGTAATAAACGGGCTTTTGGCGGCGTCTTGCGGCCAAATCAACCATACTTCTTTGTTGGTTTCATATGCCTCGCGAAGCTCGTGAATAATGCCCGGGGAAGACATCACCTTAGGAAAATACGCGATAATGCGGTCGGATTGACGTACCAGCCAATACAAATCGCGGTTGACAATTTGATGATGCATCGTAGTATCCACGCGATCTCCTTTTGCGGGCTTGGCAAGCTCGATGTGGCGCGGATCAAAAACAATAAAATATTTCTCCAGCGCGCGGATGAGCGTGTCTGTTTTCCGTTGCACCGCTGATTGCGCGCCGTGCGTCAGCGGCATACTTACATACGCGGTCTCCGTGCCGCGCTCGAACATCAAGCGATACAACAGCCGCTCGGGCGAAGCGACCGGAATAACATAGTGCGGACGCCGCATCATCTCCGCCCACCCCGCGGTAACCTCCACCTCCACATTGCCCCATAAAAGCGCATCGTATGCGGTCACCTTCATCGGCCGCCATTGCTTGCGCTCATCCAAATGCTGCTTGACGCGCGCGGCATCGGCGATAAATGTTACCAACATGTCGGGCCGAAGCTGGGGAATATAATACGTATCCCATGCGCGCTGGAACACGTGCTTCCAAAAAAACACCGCGTGGACATTTACAATAATCGCGTCGTATTCTCGGCGAACCCGCGAAAGATCTGCCATAATATTTTCAAAGATAGCGCTCCGGAGCGCGTTGATGACCGCGGGGTTGGAGTTTAAAATATTTTCAGGGGTAACATTGATTCCGGTTTTTTTTGCGTGTTCAAAAAGCAAATCGCCAACATGGTAAATCTTGATTTTCTTTTTCGTGCGCCGCGCATGGCGCACCAGCGCCTCAAGATATTCCCCTCTTCCGGACCCCGAAATGGCAGTGGTAATAATAAGCATAGTGTTGTTGTATCATACATCAAAAAAATAAAAAAATCCCCCGCCGTTAAGGGGATTCTGATTTATCATCTTTATAGTATATTCAACAACACAAAAATCTCACACCAAACCGGCTCGATGCCAGGATGGCGCTCCCATTCATTTTCAGGAATTTTACCCGCACAATACACCTTGGTATATTCTGCAAGAACGCCGATACCAAACCGCGAACACCACTCTGCTTTTTTGGTTTCATCAAAAGATCGTTTTAACTCCCCGATCCACCGATCTGCTCGAAACACCTGCCAGTGATGCCATGTACCGCCTTCTCGCCGACACGGATTATCGAATTTACGATCAAGCACCAACGAAAATGTCTCGATACCCAAACCGACTTCTTCTCGGATTTCCCGCAAAAGCCCCTTTTGAAACGTATCGCCATCGAGGTGTCCTGCTGGCGGCGCCCAACCATACGGATATTTTTTGCGTTCAATGAGCAACAGATTTTTATTTGCGTCATAAATCAAGGCGCCAACGGAGGCATGGTCGCAACGCTTGATACTCATCGCATCACCTCAAAAGCCGCGCGAGTGCTGAAGGGGTCTTAACAATTTTATCAATCAAAATTTCTCGGCAGGGTTCTTCTTTATCGTGTTCATACGCGCAAATAAGCTTCCCCAAAATGTGAGCCGCGCCAAGCTCGAGCGTGGTATTGGTGCCCATATATCCATTAATATTGAGAATGAAAACCACATCTACTTTCCGAATCTTGTCTAAATGCCCTCTCACTAACCCCGGAATAGCTCTACGATATGAGCGAGATTTAAGCCGACGGTGCTCTGGGGAACGAATGCATTTTTTGCTATGCCACCGAAAATCAGGAATAAGTACAATAGAAATATCGTGTTGATGTTCTAACGCCTCTCTCCATTCTTGCATTTCTGCCTTAAAACGCTGGGAGCAACAAATAACAACGGATTTCATAATATATACCCTCTTTTTCAACCTACCTCCCACTCTAGCAACCAAATAAAAAAAAGCAACCCCGTCGTTCGCGTAACGACGGGGCGGGCCCGACGAACATCTGATGTTCATCGTTACTGCAAAATGGCATTCATGCGCTCATTGAAAAGATCTCTAGCCTTGCGAACATGCGGACATCCAAGCTCATCTGCTGCAATATACAACTCGGTGTTCCGTATCTCAACGATATGCTGCAACACGCCACTTTGATGTCTCTCATATTCAAGCTGCGTCTTTGCTTCCTCCAGCGTTCGCACAAGCCGCCATTTCTCGGCGCGTTCTTCGTTGAGCGCAGAAGCAAGCTTGCGAACTTGCGCAGTAAGGAGCTCGACAGGGATTTTTATATCCATTTCCATTTCTTCTGCATAAGATATATATCTCGTATATACGCCTCGTACTGGTCCCCGCCTATCGACACAATCAATCCGTAAATCATGGATCTGCTTCCTAATGCGACACCTTGTCGCCAAAAATTTTTTTTCGCGCGTAATCAATATGCAAACATCCGTTGCCTTCGGCGGCCTGCAGAATCATGTGCAGCTCGCCAAGATGATTACCGAGTTGTTGAATCTCGTCGTCTTTGTCTTTCATAATACTGTCGAATGTCCGCCGTTCGCGCTGCAAGCACCAAGCGACCTCCACTGCCGCGCGCTCAAGCTGTGCAATACGTTCCGCCATCGTTTGCTTTAAAATACGCGAACAAGAAAGATTCTCAATAACAAGATCGTTTTTGGCG
>DATDWI010000032.1:0-5579 GCA_036517415.1 Minisyncoccota bacterium | reverse complement strand
AAGTGCTCTATTGTTGTCGCGTTGTGGTGTTGTCGTGTTACGTTTGAAATATTCTTTAAGAAAAACAGCGATACCCCAAAAACCAAATATAAATAAAATAAATGCGTAAATAGATGATGCGACAAGGGCGGTAATCTTACTGAATCCTGAAAGGTGGAACCAAAAACCCGTTGGTCGCGCAAAACTAAAGTATATGGAGACGCGCCGCGCGGTTATTTTTAGAAATTCAAGCGGTTGAGTTGATATAAAATTGAAGGTTTCTTGAACAAGCCGCTTATTTCCTTCGACCGGGCCGAGCTTTTCTATATATTCGTCATTTTTAGCGTATGGCTCCAACTCACCAGTAGCGCCAGGATGATTCCCAGCGGCGAGATCAATACCATACGCTAAATTGGTAGGCACAAACGCATGATATATCCGATAATTTCGAACCGTCCACGGAACAAAAACTAAAATACCAACGACAGACATAGTGGCAATGATTTTCCATTGTCTCTGCCACAAAAGGTATCCGCCCATGGGAAGCGCCAAGAGAACTGAAGGCGTGCGAACAAGCGTAGCAAGAGCCAAAACAAAGGCAACAAGCGCCCACTGACACCACCATAAAAAGCCACCGCCACGCCCTGTGTTTAAAACATTAAAAAATAAATAAATACTAAGCATGGTTAAAAAAATCCCCAAGGTTTCTGTCATCAACATACCTTGCATCGTAATCAGGTCAGGAGAAAATCCAACGAGAAATGCAGCAACCACGCCTATAAGCCACGCGCGAGAATTACCACCAACCTCCATGTTTTCCAGAAAAGAATTGCTAAAAATTTCTCGAGCTGTTAAAAACGTTAAAAGCGCCGTAAGAGAATGCAGCAACGCTTGAATAATCCATACCGCCACATAAGAATGGCCAAACAAAAAAAACACAAATGCCAAAAAAAATTCGTATCCCGGCCCTACACGCATAATGGCATTGTCATCTGCCAACGGCACATCAACCGATTCTCGGTATCCATTTCCAGCAACAATGTTTTGCGCAATCGCATCATATGCTTTTGCGTCCACCATCGGCTGAATCTGAAAATAAAAAGAGTATGCTATTGACACCAAAAAAACTGATATCAAAAAGGTGCTTAAAAATATTTTCGAAACCATAATAGTGCGACAACCTTTAACGATTCTATAATGTCTTCCAAAGAACTTTTTGAATCGCCACTTTCTCGATTCAAAAATATTATGGGTATTTCCTTTACTCGCGCTCCGGCCAGAACCATCTCGTAGAGAAACTGAATCTTATACGCATATCGTCGTGATAAAATTTTGTTTTCCGACAACGAAAGTTTATCAACAAATCCCTTAACGCGCGTTAATTTTAATCCGGACGTATTGTCATTCGTCGGAAGCCATAAAACATATTTTGCAAATAAACCGCCAAAGCGACTTAAAAATTTTCTATACCACGCCCATTCTGGAGGGACGCTCCCACCTTGCACATACCGCGAACCGATAACATAATCGTATCCGTTATCAAATTCATCAACCAATCGTTTGATATCTTTCGGATTATGCTGAAAATCTCCATCAAATTCGATAAAAGAGTCGGCGTTAAGCTTTTCTATCGCGTAGCGCATGCCGCTTACGTATGCCATTCCCAATCCCCGTTTTTCCTTTTCGACCAGTAAGTGTATATTTGGGTAATTGCTCATTTGCTGTCTCACCGTATCCGCCGTTCTATCCGGCGAATTGCCATCCACAATAAGAATAGAGAGCGAGTGGTTGATCGTTTGAAATTCGTTTTCTAGAGTGCTTATAAGAACTCCAATGGCTTCGTGCTCATTATATGTTGGAATAATGACGGTGATTTTCATTTTGTTATTTCTATAAATTTATTAGTAGCAATAAAAAGATCATAGCGCACAACCCAACGCGCAAGGAATTGCTTCATTCTTTCTAACGCTTCGGGTTTTTCAAAAATCAATTTGTTAATTTTTTGAGAAAAAGTCGTGACATCGCCAACGGCAACTAAATAGTCGCGCATAGATTGCGGTATAATGTCAGAAACGACGCCTATGTTAGATGCAACAAACGGAACCCCTGATGCCATTGCCTCCAAAAGCACATGCGGGAACCCTTCTTCTTCGGAAGGCATCATAAAAACATCGGCAATTGCGAAATATTTAACTATTTCATTTTGCGGAATCCAACCAAGGAAACGAATTTTAGTTTGTAGTTGATAGTTGATAGTTTGTAGTTCGAGCGCTTTGCGCTCGGGGCCATCGCCCACTACAAGCAAAACAATATTTTCGTCTTGCAAGCGTTTTAGAATTTCGGGAATATAATGAGCGCCCTTTCTCTTTGATAACCGATGAACAAACAATAATATCTTTGCGTTCTCTGGTATATTTAACCTTTCTCGTAATTCCTCTTGCTTCTCTGCCACTTTCCACTTTCCACTTTCCACTTTCCACTTCTCGATATCTATCCAATTCGGCAATACTTTTATTTTTTCAAGCGGGATATTGTACTGTTTTGCATACTCGCGTTTAATTCCTTCCGTTCCAGTTACCAAAAAAGTAATCATTTTATAAACAAGCCGCTCAAATTGTTCCCGAAACCAATTTCGCTGGTATTGCCAAGGAAGCCCACAATTCCAATAAAATACACGTCCGCCAAAAATCCGCACCAATAAAGACGCAAAAAACGCAGAAAAAAATGAATAGTGAACATAAAAATCGCAATATCCTGCCGCGCGAGCACGCAAAATGTTTATTTTTGTTTGCGCAACACGAAATAGAAAACGCATTGGCTGTTGCACATATAGTTCAACGCCGTCAAGTGATGGTAACGAACCGAACGATCGCTCAATAATACAGCGAATCTGAAAATCGGAAGATAGACGCGCAATCATTTCAAAAATATACGGAAAATGTGTGGCAGCATCCACTTGATATTCCGGCACAACAAAGCAAATTTTTTTCTTGGTCATACTATTCTCAATAATGTTTCACAGTATAACTTCACATAATGAGTTTTGTCTTTTACAACCTTTTTTTCTATGTTATAGTGGCCGCTCGACATAAATTTTGTTCGTAAAACAGTATTTCTGCAAAGTGTACTGATAGCGGTGGCAATAGCGTCAGCGTTGCCTACGGGAACAATAATGCCACTTTCGTCGTTATGTATAATTTCTCCAGCGATACCAACATCTGTCATCACCACAGAACATCCAGCGGCCGCTGCCTCAATAACGGTTCTCCCATAACCCTCGTAATTTGAAGTAAGCAAAAACAAATCAGCGGTTTTATAGTACGAAACAAGTGTCTCGAAATCAACTGCGGGTTCAAAAATGATATTGGTTTGTAGTTTATAGTTTGTAGTTTGTAATTTGAGGGTTTTTAGTTCGGGGCCGTCTCCAACAATCAAAAGCAGTATATTTAAGTCATTTGGGTGTTTATTCGTACTATTCGGATCGCGCATGAGACGCATGGCCTCAATCGCCATTTTAATATTTTTCTCGCGTGTTAGGCGAGAAGCTATTAAAATAATAAAATCAAATTGCGGATATTTTTTGTGGAGATCTGTTGTTATAATCGTTGCGCGTATTTGTTCTATATTCACAAAAATAGGCAAAACCACTGGGTCAGTTTTTAGTTTATAGTTTTTAGTTTTTAGTTGGTTCGTAATCCGTTCGGAGACGACGCGAATGCCATCGGCGCGTGGGATCAAAAAACGCGCAAGCAAAACACGAATTTTATTTTTGAATGATTCGCGCCAAAAATATGGGCTTAAGAAATCAGTATGAATCTGGAGCTGAAGCGGGATGCCGAATCGTCTTTTGAGCGCACAACCAATTAATCCGACTTCAAAAGGATCCTGGGCGGTAATAACAAAGTTGGTAGTGTTCAGGCTGGTAGTTTGGAAAATGCGTTTAGCGATTAAATATGCGTCGATAGGATAGAAAAACCGCCAACGCGAGTTGGTTGGAATTACCTCAACATTTTCGGCAATCATGATACGCGAAAAACCTGCGCGCTGATTGGCAAACACCACAACAAAAAGATATTCAAAACACTCTCCGTACGAAGCAATCCGGCGAGCCTCCTCAGAGCTATGTTGAAAAATTGAATAGTCGGCGCGGCCAATAGAAATAACTTTCATACTATTATACTTCGTTAATTATTGAACACAATTCGCGCGCGGCGTCGCTCCAGTTTCGTGTGGGGAGCGTTGACAAGCGTTCCTCATACACCAACCGCTGCCGATCGTCTAGTAACAATTTCATCTTATCCCGCATATCATTAATAGAAAAAGGATCAATATACAACAAGTCGGGATAGTGTTTCTGTAACCCCGTTTCTCTACTTACAATCACCGATTTTTTCAGCGCTATACACTCAAGGGCAAGATTCGGACTCACATCAGTAAAAGACGGGAGCACACAATACAGCCCCTGCGCAATGCGAGCGAGCAGCTTGTCGTGAGAAATCGGTTGTACTATCTCAATACGCTCACTAATGCCAAGTTCTCGCGCGCGACGCACAAGATGCTCTTTCTGATATCCTTCACCAATGAGTACAAGACGCGTAGAAGAAAACGCCTCATCGGCAACAGCATCAATCAATGACATAGGATTTTTTAAAATGATAAACCGTCCCGCATAAATAATTTCCCGAGTATTGGTATGGCTCAACGGAATATCATAATGCGGGTTAGGATTTTCTACAATGCGCGCTCTTTTTTGCGGAATGTCATAAAACATCATATTGATATCTCGCTGAAATTCTGTCGAAAATATAACAAAAACGGAGCGAATAAAAACCGAGCGAATGAACGCCTGCAACATCGGACGATATTGTTTCGCGCGCGTACTATAAAATTGCCGCATTGATATATGTATCCCACCGCGCTCAACGGCGTCTTCCCACAAAAAATCTCCCCCCAGGCGAATAATCAATGGTTTTCTTGTAATCAGTGATGCTGCTGCCGCGGGGATACCGACAGAAACATTATCAAGCGCGAACAGCACATCACAACCGCGCGATTCTTTGATAACACGCAAGAAAAAAACAAAATGCCGAATGCCTGTTGGCAAACGCCGCACCGATCCAAACGACAACACTTTTGTTTGAATGCCATATTTCGGCAACTCATCTGCAATTTTCTTGCTGTATGTCGCCGGTCCACCAATGTCCGGCGGATAGAGCGGCGTTGCGATAAGAATTTTCATAACAACGAATTATGAAACTTTTCCATCGGCATTATTTCTGAAGTGCACGGATATTTTCTTGCTAGAAAATTCCTCGTGCTCGCGCCGTCGCGCTCGCAAGGCACTTCATAAATAACGCCTCGGTCAAGTTTCATAATTGATAATATTTATAGTGTGTTAAAAACTTCCTTCATCTGCTCCGCAACCGCGCCCCACAGATACTGTTCGCACACAACGGCGCGCGCGCGCTGAATCATGGCGTGGCGTTCGTCGTCATTCATTACCAACGCCTTTTGTAAAACACGCGCGAGGTCATCGAAGTCTTCGGGTTTTGACAAAAATCCATTACTACCATCAATGAGAAAATCGGGAATCCCGCCAA
>DATDWI010000031.1:0-2653 GCA_036517415.1 Minisyncoccota bacterium | reverse complement strand
TGGCGTAGGCAATAATATCTTCCTTTGCTTTCTTTTTGGTGAGCATCCATACCGATGTGCCGAGGCGATGGATCGTCGGTTTTTTAAGTCCCAAGTACGGCTGCACTCGCTTGAGCAACATCAGATGTTGCTCAAGTTTAGGAACAAAGAGAAGATCGGGAACATGGGGTCGCCCCGTGGGTGCTGCGTATTCTATAATAAAATCAGTTTCGGTCTCGCCACGAAAAACTCCGATGCCGTGATCAATATGGACGACGTAATCACCGGGGTGGAATAATTTATAAGAAAGGGCAGTAACCTCCCCCCGCGCCCCCCTCCTTACGAAGGAGGGGGGTTGGGGGGTGGTGATACTTCTTGCGGTATTTTTTGATGAGATGGAGGAAGTTATTTCTGCTACAACGTTCGCCTCAAATTCAATGGTGTGCAATGTATCAGTATTAATCGGGAAAACACATATGGTTCCGCCGCGTTGGGAAAATTCTCCGCGATACCGTGTTTCCCATGCCTTGGTGTATCCGAGTTCCGCAAGCTTGCGAAGAAATGCGGATAGAGAAATTTTCTGTCCGACCTCAATACTATAAATATTCCGCGCAAGCCACGGATTGTTCTGCGCCTCCTTTTGTAAATTGTCTGGCGTTAAGGAAAACAAACCATCCCTCTTTTCCAAAAACAAGGGGGTAACTGCCGGAATAATAATTTTTTTGGTGTTAGTATTCAGCGTCAGGATTGTACCACTAATTTTTGTTTGCTTTCAATGGCGTGGTATGTTATTTTAACGAAAGAGAGCAGGAGCAAAATACAATGTCCGAGTCCGACTTGTCTCTATTGCTTGTTTTGATGTCCACCGGCTTTATAACTGGCTTGTTCTTTTATTATGTGGTAGCACCAGTCGTGTCATGGGTTGCAGAAAAAGTTTATGGATTCATTGCTTGGGTTTTAGACAAGTTATTGGTGTAATGTTGCTCGGCACAGAGAGCCGCCAGCTTAGCTGGCGGCGTTTTTAATTTTCTATTTATTGTATTCACTCATTGCGCGGTCGAGGGAATCGGTGATGATGGTTTCAAGCGCTTGCGATGCACGCTTGAATGATTTTTTGATGATTGCTTGCTCAGTGAGCCTCCATTTGCCGACGATAAATTTCATTTGTTCTCTATGACCTGGCTTTCGTTTCGGGCAAATGCCGATACGAATACGGACAAAGTTTTTTGTTTTGAGTGCTCGCATGACGGACTCAACTCCTTTGTGCCCGCCGGAATTTTTGCCGTAAGAAATTTTGATTTTCCCCAACGGGAGATCGAGATCGTCGTGGATTACAATCAATTCTTTGTTTTCTTTTTTTGCCCGAAATAGCTTTCCGGCCGCACTGCCCGATTTATTCATGAACGTTTCCGGTAGGATAACGGACACGCGTTCTTTTTTTATTTTACCCTCGGAGATGAGTGCATTGGCTTTTTTATTCAGTTCAAATTCTGGGAATTCAAAATACTTGGCAAACCGCATTGCCGCTGATCGTCCTGCATTATGTCGTGTTTGTTCATATTCTTTGCCCGGATTGCCCAAACCAATAACGGTAATCATATAATAAGAGCGTCTCACATTCTTGCATTCTGCGCAACGCTACTCTATAATTCTTGAGTGTGGGAGTATATAAAAACTATTGTTATTGCAATTGCTATCGTTGTTCCCGTGCGAATGTACGTTGCGCAGCCCTTCATCGTTGAGGGCGCTTCGATGGAGCCGAATTTTCATGGAGGAGATTATTTAATTATTGATGAGCTGTCGTATCAATTTCGCGAACCGATGCGTGGAGAAGTGGTAGTATTTCGTTATCCGCTCAACCCCCGCAATTTTTTTATCAAGCGCATTGTGGGATTGCCGGGAGAAGAGATAGAAATTCGCGATGGATCAATATTTATTACGGGGCTTTCGGGAGCGCTCGGCGAGTCATATTTGCCCAACGATCTTTTAACTGTTCCTGACGTGCGCGTGCGCCTCGGGTCAGACCAATATTTTGTTTTAGGAGACAATCGCGCTCATAGTTCGGACTCGCGCGCGTGGGGTACATTACCGGGAGAAAATATCACGGGGCGGGCGCTGGTACGGTTGTTTCCTATTACAAAAATAGATTTGTTGCCATGAAAGAAAAAAAAGAATCAGTACGTTCGCCGCGTGGCATGCATGATATGCTGCCCGCGGATGTCGTGTACTATAACGCGCTTGTTGCGCGCGCTCGCGAGATTGCCGACTACCACGGATTTTTGGAAATAAAAACGCCACATGTGGAGCACGCGGAGCTTTTTTTGCGGCCGCTCGGAGAGACGAGCGATGTGGTGCAGAAAGAAATGTATACGTTTCGCACAAAAGGAGGCGACACACTCGCGCTTCGACCAGAGGGAACAGCTCCCATGATGCGTTCGTACATTGAGCATGGGATGGCTTCGTGGCCGCAGCCGGTTAAGCTTTTTTATGAGGGAGCATTCTTTCGCCACGAAAATCCTCAACGCGGGCGCCTGCGAGAATTTCATCAATGTGGCTTTGAGGTGCTGGGAGATGCGGATGCCATCAGCGACGCGGTGATTATTAAGTTGTGCTTTGTGCTTCTTTCTGAAATCGGGTTTCACGACGCATTGGTGCACATCAATAGCATTGGCGA
>DATDWI010000030.1:0-2402 GCA_036517415.1 Minisyncoccota bacterium | reverse complement strand
TAACCATTTCAACCGCTGTGGTATCAAAAAATGATGATGGCGCAATCAGCACCCAAATTAAAACAACCCCCAACGCGACCGCAACTCCTCCGCTGATAATCCACGGCATCCATTTCCGGAACTGCGATGGTCCCATGGGTGCTTTGCTCCGCCACCACCCTTGTTGTGTTTCTCGGGGAGGCGGCGCAAGCTCCGGCTCATGCATGCGATCGGTAAATGTTTCGCCGGGCTTGTATATACGCTTTCTTAAGTCATCGAGTTTGGCCATGTTTTCATTATAGTATCTGCGACCTCCGGCGGCAAAAGAGAATAATCTGTTTTTTCTCCATATCCCTGATGGGCCAAAAACGCTTGCACAAAACGATTGCCAATGTTTTCCCCATCGGCATTGTCTTTGATTGATTGTAACGACGCGCGTACAATATCCAACAAGCCCGGGTCGCGCTCGCCCGCATGAACTATGGCATCAATGGTTTTTAGCATCCGGCCTGCAAGTGCAATGCGATCGGCGTCCAAAAACCAATCATCAAAGCGCTCGATAATCTCTGCGTCGGTCAGCGTGGGTAAGCGTTCGCCATTTTGCACAAAGGCAATGCGAAGGAAGTTGAGCATATCTAGATGTGGGTTGAGTTTCGAAGCCGATTTTCGAGCGCCACGCGCCAAAATATCCATTTTACCAAAATCTCTCGTGATGATGCGGACCAAAAAATCCGCTTCGCCAAACGGCATCTTGCGCAACACCAATCCTTCCGTTGTATAATACGCCGTCGGCATCTATCTATTATAGTCGGGTTTCGAAAAATAAAAAATAAGTATGCTACAATGTTGACATGAGAGAAGGAACACTATACTCGGCTCCGCAGGAAAAGAAAAAACAGGCCGAGAAAAAAATATCAGAAGTTGAGCTTTTCATCGAAGCAATTGAGCAGGCGTTAGCAAATCAACAACAGCTGCTCCATGCTTTGCAAATCAATGATTCATTGCCAGAAAGGGAGAAGAGAAATCGCATTGAGGGAACTCAAAAAACTATACAGGCAGTATTAGATCGTGTTGCCGATGAGCGAAAGAAAAAAGATTTGCTTGGAGCAAACATTGTTCGTCTTAAAAAGATACATGCTATTGGACTACGGATTCTCCAAAGCACGAAGGCAAATTACGATACGGCTCACTAATAGAAATAATAACCGCGTCCTTCGGTCCAGACAACTTGGGTCCGCAATACATCACTTCCAAGATTTTAATTTCTCCAAAATACTTGATTCATCGACATCGGTTCTGCCAAATTTCATAGATTGTTCTTTCATACGAGGAATTAAGTAATCCGGCGTCCGCCACTCAATGTTGCTTTTTGACTCTATATCGTCGCCAGTACGTTTTGATAAATCCTGACTTATGAGTTTACACAAAAAATAGAGCGTTGTTTTTTCGATATCAACGCCCTTGTGCTTAAAAGCGCTTTTGATAGAACCAACATAATTAATAATTTCTCCGGTTGCGCCAAATTCTTCTTGCAATCCTCTATGCAACGCCTCTTCAAGCGATTCATTTGGCTCGAGAGTTTCTCGCATCAAAATATAAAAATCATCGAGTTTTTCCTCTGTCCAATATCCCTTGAGATCTTTCGTGAAAAAGTGGTGGCAACAAATCTCTCCTTTTCCATTCAGTAAAATACCGCCAACTGAGATATGTTGAGGATGTACGTTATTGCCTTGAAAATATGTTGGTTTCATACAACTATGTTACCAAAAATCAAAGAATCAACATAGGTACTTGAGTCGGCAACTAGAACAGGTTCGTACTTGTTTTGATACTACTTAGAGCAACTTGAGTAATTGCTCAAGAGAAATTTCTGCGTCTTTCATAATGCTGCGCAAAACTTTTGGATGGAGGATCTTGCTTCTATGATATGGAATAGTAACTCGCTTGCCGTAACTATTTTTGTAAATCATATGACTTCCGCTCTGGCGCGAAAACACAAAGCCGCACTTCTCCAGTACGGCAACGATTTCCTTGGCGGTAACGCGCGGTTCTTTTGGCATACACTACGCAGCAATCTCTACCATAGACAAACTTACTGATTTTGTTTCAGGAATTTCTTCGTGACTCGCGGCGCGATCTGTTAAATGCAGCTGAATGGCGTCCTTTATATTATTCACCGCTTCTTCGTGGGTGTCTCCTTGGCTATAGCATCCTTGTAATTCGGGACAAAACGCAAAAACGCCATCATTGTCTTGCTCTATTACAATAGGAAAATTGTAGTGCTTCATAATAAGCCCATAGTAGCACAATAAATTGAACATTCAAGCTGGGTGGGCGAGCGGAGTTGAACCGCCAACCTTCGGTGCCACAGACCGACGCTCTAACCAGTTGAGCTACGCCCACCAAAAAAATATAAAACTCAA
>DATDWI010000029.1:0-15520 GCA_036517415.1 Minisyncoccota bacterium | reverse complement strand
ATTCATTTTAGACAGTAACCAAGCCATAATTATCGCTTCCGAAGAAAATCTCGAAGCCAAAAGAGATTTTCTTAAAAAGATTGGCTCGAACCCCCGCCTCGCGTCCCGCTCGCTTCTTTTGGATTTCAAAAACCCTTGGCGTTATCTCTCGGAAACTCCCGTCGCGTCGCTTTGCGACGCTCCGCATTTTGGCGAAAAAACGAATTCTGAAACTTGGCTGGGGGACAGGGATTCGAACCCCGATACCTGCCTCCAAAGGGCAGTGTCCTACCGTTAGACGATCCCCCATTATTTAAGCCTTCAATATAATACCAAATTGTTTTTACTTCTGTCTGCCCTTGCCGCCGGTTGGAGAGCCAAAGTAACTGCTCAAACCGTTAATCTGCAACTGCGCTTCTCGATCAATACGATTTTCGAGCACATAACCATTATCCTTGCACGACTGACTTACATCGGTAATGCGCGAATCGCCGATCGAATAGAGATAGAGTTCCGCCTCACAATCATTGGTAATGTAATACGCTTCGGTGATAACAGACACAAGGTTGCCGTACACGGTCATACCATAACCACCGTTGGTCAGCCCTTCGCTGTGATTGGTAAGCGAAACGAGTGCTACGAGCATTTTTTCCGCAAGTGGTTTGTCTTTCTTTTCGTTGTAGATCACCAGCGTACCGTCGTGTGAAAAATCAGTACTGCCGTTATGATGAACCGAAACAAGCGCATCACATTTTCTTCCATCAGGCGAGCTGTCTCCATTTACATCAAGAGAGGCGCATTTTGCAATTGCATCATTCACCCTATCTCTCCGAGAAGAAAGGCGGTCAGCAACAACAACATACGCACCTGCCTCCGGCGCCTCCAGTTTTGTTTTAAGGACGTTTACCACAGCTAAGTTAACATCTTCCTCCTTTACGCCATACCGCGCATTCACCGCTCCGGTTTCTCCGTTGCCGTGTCCGGCATCAAGCGCGATGATTTTACCGGTAAGCGAAGATGCGGCAAAAACCGGCATCCACAGCAACAATACGAACAAAACAACAACGATATAATACTTGTTATTCATCAATGCTATACATTATACAATGCTTTGTTGTTTCTGTGTAGCAATTTTCAAAAGTGCTAATTCCACGGGAATATGCGCGAGGAAATCGTCGGCAGGTTGATACGCGGCATTCAACAAAAGCGAGACGGCGCGTTCGAGGAGTACAAGAGCAGACTGGGGGCTGCCTCCCTTCGATATTTTTTGAAGCGTAACGAAAAACCGTTCAAGTTCTTCGTTAGTAAATTCTCCTTGTAAAATATTTTTCATTGCTTGATCGGCGGAGAGTAAATACAACGCGCGTGCATTGCGCAGCAAAAGCCGAGAAAGCATTTTGGGATCCGTACCCTCATGCAGCACCGTATCGAGTACGTGTAACATCTCACGCGCCTTGCCAACGAGCGCATACTCGATAATGTTGTTGGTATGTTCTTCTTCCGGCGCCCCTAACAGCAGACGCACATCGCGCTCGGTAACGGTTTTTTCTTCAACGCTGCGTACCTGAAACAAAATATTCTCGGCATCGCGCAAAGCGCCATCAGCAAAAAACGCAATGAGTTTTAGCGCGTCTTCTTCGATGGAAAATTGCTCAAGGCGCGCGATACGTGCGAGCTCGCGAACAATATCGGGGATTGCAATCTTGTGAAATGCAAAATGCTGGGTGCGCGAGACGATCGTATCGGGTACTTTTTCTAATTCCGTAGTTGCGAGAATAAAAACAACATGCTCCGGAGGCTCCTCGAGCGTTTTTAACAGCGCGTTGAATGCTTCTTTGGTCAACATATGCACTTCGTCAATAATATAAATCTTCTTGGGCGAGCGGAGAGGCAAAAACTGCACGGCGTCCCGCAATGCCCTCGCTTCATCAATGCCGCGCGAGGAAGCGGCGTCAATTTCGACAATATCCTCGGGCGTACATCCCAGCTCCCGCGCGACAATGCGCGCGATAGTTGTCTTGCCCGTTCCGCGCGGACCGGAGAACAAATACGCGTGCGCGATGCGTTGCTGCGCAAGCGCGCGCTCGAGAATTGTCACCACGTGCGACTGCCCTACGATGTCCGCAAATGTCTGCGGGCGATATTTCCGATAAAAAACAACGGAGGTCATCGAAATGCGATAAATTTATAACCGAGAAAATTCCATACAACAACCGCTGCGCTTGCAATAAGCTTTGCGATATTTAACCATTGTTGGTTATTCATGGCCGATGGAGGGGTAATGTTGGTAGAAATCCACACCACCAGGAGGCTGTTCAGCGAAAGACCGATCAAAACAACGAAAAAAAACCGTGGAAAATGAGTAGCGTGCGAGCCGTCAAATTTTTTAAATACCCAGAGTTTATTCCACAGGTACGCGTTGGTCAATCCAAAACAAAACCCCGGCACGTTAATCCACCCGACCGCGGTTCCCGCGGTAATCCCCGTAAAAAAACTCAATATATTTAATACACTAAAATCGATGCTAAAACTCAAAAGACCCGCGGCGGTGTATTTGCCAAAGCGGGCGCCAACTCCGAGCACTTGTTGTAAAGCATTGCTAACCCAAAGACCGAGAGGGATAACAATAATGGGAATAACGAAGAACAAAGGAGCAAGCGCAGTATACGGAAACTGAATAATAAACAAAACAAGCAGCAACAATAAGCTAAAGAAGAACCCGATAACGACTCCAATATAATAATCGCGGTGTTCCATACCTACAATGCGCTATAGCGGTCGTGAATTTCTTTCTCCACCTCTTCTCGAGGGCGCGCGTATTTGAGGCGAGAAATTTGTTTGATGGATTCCGCCCATGCGGCGTCCCCGCGCTCACGCGGTATTGTTTTGATATTAAATGGCTTGACGGTCGTGTTATTGATCAGCGGCTTGAGATACGCATTAAAATTATCGATGTTTGCCAAATCGTGCGCGGAAAACACCGGCGCGAACACTTTCTCCAAATACTCCGCATCGTCGTTGCCGACTCGAAATGCCACAAGGGACCCTACGTTGCCAAAAACCGACTTTTTAATTTCTTCTTCCAATTGCCCCAAGAATTGATGCGCGACCGTTAACGTTAGGCGATACTTGCGCGCTTCGGAGAGAATGGAAGAAATTGATTTGGTAGTAACATTTTGAAACTCGTCAATGTAGAGGTAAAAATCTTTGCGTTCCTCTTCGGGAATATCCGTGCGCGAGAGCGCGGAGATTAAAAGCTTCCCTACCACAATTAATCCGATGAGATTCGAATTAATCTCGCCTAATTTTCCTTTGGCAAGGTTGACTAAGAGAATCTTTTTGGTATCCATAACTTCACGAAAGTTAAACGCCGAACGCTGCTGGAGTATGATGGGGCGCATAATATCATTCGACAAAAACACGTCAAATTTGCTTACTACATACGATGTCATATTCGTCAGCGACTGCTCGCCGGTCGATTTCTCCGCAATCTCGCGCCAAAACGTTGAGACAACGATATTGTTGCACCGCGATATTTTGTAGTCGCGAAATGCCTTATCCGAAAAAACCCTTCGGATCTCAAGCACGGTGTTGCCTGATTCAGGATCTTCCATGACCAGCGCCGCCGCGTTGCGAAAATATTGTTCAAACTGCGGGCCGCCGGCAATCGACATATTAAAAAGTTTATTGAAAATTTCCAAAAGTTCATTGATAACCAAGCTCTTGTATTCGGGATAACGCGGATCGTATTCCATCATGTTGAGCCCCATGGGATAGGCAGTATCGCCGGGGTTAAAATGAACAACATCTTCCACGCGTTCCTTGGGAATGAGCGGCAAAATATATTCAAGCAGCTCGCCATGCGGATCCAGCACCGCAACGCCATCGCCGTTGCGGATATCCTGAACAATGAGATTTTCCAACAACGTTGATTTACCGGTACCGGTTTGTCCGACGATGTAGAGATGGCGGCGGCGGTCGTTGCGCGTCAGGCGGACTTCTTCGGATTCGCCGCGAAAAGATGTCTTGCCGACAACAATTCCTTCACGCGGCAAATCAGAGAGTGGCGGGGCTTCTTTTGCTTTGAGCATGCGAAGCGTAGGGGTCGCGTGACGAGAGAACGGAAAATGGTAAATACTGGCGAGCTCTTCGACATTCAGGAGCATGACGTATCGTTCATCAAACAAACGAAATGAAAACGCTTCAATGCCTTTATAAAATGCCCTGCCATGAAGTTCTTTGGATTTAAATGAATTGCCGTCGGGATTTTGAAATTGTAAAAATGCGGCTTCTAGTTCCCGCAAAATACGCCCTGCATCTTCCATGGTTTCGCCGGACGCCACCAAGCGAATATTGCATTCAAAAAGCGCCTTTGCCGATTTTTCTTCCAAAAGTTTAATCGCCGCATCATCCACCATCAGCGGTTTTTGGCCGGTATCTGGTTTTTTTGCTGGAGAAAGAAGTGATATAATTTCGCGTGCAAGGGTCTTTGTACCAAAAGCAGCATTGCGGGGTTTTCCTCCTTTGAGCGCCACAATAACGTTGCGAAAACGCGAAGCAGGATGTTTGGCGGGGACCCGAAGCACCAGTTGAATTGCCGCGCCTTCTCCCACTTCCTTGAGTTTTGAAAAAGAAGAGGTAATAGTCTCCAGCGGATCTGCGGCAAGCGTACGATATGTTTTACATGGTAACAGTTGAGAATCCGATTGGCGAAGCGTACTGATCGCGCTTGCGCCCTCGGGGTGAAAAATATTGTAGTCTGGCACTCCTTCGATATGCGCATCGGGAAACGCGCCGTGAAGCTGGCTTCGCAGTACCGAAGCATATACCCGCGGAAACGCAACATAAAAAAACACATCGTTTCCCTTGTGGTGTGCGGCAATCTCAAGCGCGAACATCGGGTGCCCCAAAAGCTGCGCGCTCACCCCAGATCTGCGAATCGTGGCGAGTCCGGACAAAAACTGTTCCATGTGCGCAATAAAGTTTTTCAGCTGCTCCTCGGGATTTCCCTGTCCTACCCGCGCTTCCGGAACCGTTACCGCAAACAGCGTAAGATTAAGCCCCGCACCAACGTTGCTTCGGCGCTTTTTGCGAACAAGCACAACAAGCGCGATGATCCAGATAAATAGTGCGCCGCCAAGCGTTATTACGATGTACCACCAAAGAAAATTCATAATTTGCGTTTGTCTGCGCTATGAGATTTTGCGCGCTTGAATAAGTTTGTCATAGTAATGATCAACCAATGCGTCATGAAAATCATCAAGCAGGTGCGGGTTTTTGAGTTTCTTGGCAACCGCAATGGCAGAAAAAATGCTTTTCGTCAGTGCTATCGCCACCAGCTCTTCGATAATATGTTCATGTTCTTTTTCTTGAAGTTCCTGCGCTTTTTTAATTGTATCGTCATCCGACAACGAAACAGCCGTCGGCGGGGTACCCGGGAATATTTTCTCCGCGGAAATATCGCGCACCACTTCTTTTAAAATGTCGCGCTCGTGCTTTTGCTCGCCCGTTTGGGCAAGTTCTTTTTGCTTGGCCTCCAGCTGTTCTTGAAGCCACTTGATTTGTTCTTGAACTGACTCTTGCTGCGGCATATATTACCATGCTATCACATTAGCGAAGTTTATAAAATGCCTTATTTTCAAAACGGAGGTCAATATACGCAAGCTGGTCAAGTGAATGGATTTTTTCTTTCAGCACAAGTGCTAAGTCCGATCCGAGGCGCTGGGTGTCGTCATTGGTGCGAACGAAAATAAACCAATCATCTTTGGTAAAAATTTTTGCTTCAATAACATCTGCGGGGATTGCCACAATCTCCTCTTTGCGCGGATAGAGCTCGATGGCAGAAACGTTAACATTGAACTGCTGTTCCATAAACGCAATAAACTCAACAAGAAATTGAGCAACGGGTAATTCAATCATCTGTTGGCCAAGAGAAATGCGGGAAATAGCAAACGGGGCAGAAAACGTAAGAAGCGGCAATGGGGCATCGCTAAACTGCGGCGCCTCTGCAGTAATCATTCCATCTTCAGCGATGTAGAAACATGAGGATTCCCCACCGCACCAAATAAACCGCGCGGCTCGCTCGCGAAATACGACGCGGAGTGTTTGAGGATAGTTGGTGGTAATTTCGGCAATTCCTATGTGTTCTCTTTGCAACATTTCATGAGCACCCTTGGTATTAATAAAAAAAATAGAATCGGCGGGCGCAAACCATCGCCGCGTTTCTTTAAAATGCTTGCGCAACATCGTTTCTACTTTTTGACGATCCGCAATGCCTTCAATAGTTATTGTTTGAAGGCGAAAGTATGATGACCACAGTCCCCATCCTGCGCCCGCCAAAAGCATAACAGCAACAATGCCAATAATAATACTTTTTTTAGCGCGCACGGCGCGCCGCTTCCTTCGATACCTCCGCGATATATCCATAGACACATAGTATCGTATGTGCTATCATCATGGAAGAAAATTGGAAGGAAAGTATGATAACACAGCACAAATCAAAATGTTGCAACGCAGAAGTTAAACTGTGCGGCATAGCGGATTTTGTTAGAAGCAAAGAAATATGTACTGTACACTATGTCTGCTCTTTGTGCAACAAACCATGCGATGTAATATTCAAGCATCATAAAAAAAAGACAACAATAAGAAAAAAATGCCGGTCGCAATAATCCTGCGGCTTTTTTTATATAATTTTTTCTTTTCCCATGTATGGTTGAAGCGCTTTGGGGATACGAATGGAGCCGTCAGGTTGTTGAAAATTTTCCACTAACGACACCAAAATCCGCGGCGTAGGGATTGCCGTGCTATTAAGCGAATGAACAAAGCGTAGTTTTCCCGCCTCATCGCGATATTTGATATTGAGCCGGCGAGTTTGAAAATCGTGAAAATAGGAAGCCGAACTAATTTCACGATATGAATTTTCGATAGGAACCCAAAGCTCAATATCGTATTTTTTTACTTGGCCCAATCCGAGATCACCCCCACAATTGGCCACCGTGCGATATGGAATAGCAAGAGATTCAATAAACTCTTCGGTATTGCGATTTAACCATTCATGAAATTTAACAGAATCTTCGTGACGGGCTTCACAAAAAACAACTTGTTCGAGTTTAAAAAATTCGTGGACTCGAATTAAACCTTTTACATCTTTTCCGTGACTTCCCGCCTCTCTTCGGAAGCATGGGGAAAATGAAAGAAATTTTATGGGTAACTGCGACTGTTCAAGAATTTCGTCCCGATAATATCCCATTGTCGCGACCTCAGCGGTTCCTGCTAAATATTCGTTATCTTGTGTTTTATAAAGATCCTCTTCGCCTTGTGGTAAATATCCGGTACCGAAAAGATTCTCTGGCCGCACTAAAGAAGGCGCTATCATTGGTATAAATTGTTTTTTTAGAAAAAACGCAAGCGCATAGTGCCAAATCGAAAAAGAAAGCAGCGCCCCATCATTTATGAGAAAATATCCTCGAAACCCGGCGACTTTCGAGCCGCGATTCAAGTCAATCATATTTAACTTTTCCATAAGCTCAATATGGCCTTTGGGATTAAATGGGAGCTCTGATTTTTGTCCCCAAGTTTTAATTTCCTGATTCTCGGCGTCGCTCGCTCCCTCGGGAACTGACGGATCGGGAATATTGGGAACTGCGAGCATTGCTTCCTCAAATTCCGACTCTACCGTGCGGAGTTCAAATTCTTTGTGCGAAAGTGCGTCCTTTGCTCCATGAAGTTCTCGAATCAGCACCTCCCGCTCGCTCCCATGTAATGTAGCAGTTTGTTCCGATTGCGCCTTGTGGATTCTGCGCATTTCATCAACGCTCGCGATAAGCGCTCGCCGTTTGTCGTCAAGCGCGAGCAAGCGCTCGAGATCAAGCGCAATATGTTTCTTGCGCGCCGCTTCGCGGACTAAATCGCTATTTTCTCGGATGAATTTTATATCAAGCACAAATTACAACATTACGAATAAGTACGAATATACGAATCATACCATGATGGAGAAAAATGCGAAAGCCGAACAAGGTTACTTGTCCGGCCATGAATGTATATCCAATACAATATGAACCAACGTCCCTTCTCGTACGCGGTCAAATAGCTCCACAATATCCACGTTTTTCATCAAAATACATCCCTTCGAATCAGGCATGCCGATCGCGCCTTCTTGATTGGTGCCGTGAATATAAATATGCCTCCTTCGGCTATCGACATTTCCCATTTTATTGTTTCCCGTTTCCAATCCCTCCAGCCACAAAATGCGGGTAGTAATGTAACGAGGAGCATATGATACCAGTGGCAACTGTCGAATGGAAACAATGCGATCCTGCGGCGTCCCCCAGCGAAATATTCTGCCGATTGGCTCGCTGTGGCCAATTTTTTTATAAATACGGTGGAGTCCCAACGGCGTCTGCTCGGATTGTATGGCATTTCCGGCCCCGCGCACGGCGGTCGAGACGCTGTACACGCGCGCCACGACCCCGTCGTGCAATAAAAACAGTTTCTGCTTCCTGATAGAAATTTCGATTGAAGTTTTCGAAGGATCAATCGTGTTTGACGCCTGTTTTTGTGGGGAAGGCAGCACAAGTTGCTTTGTATCGATAGCATCCGGCTTAATGCGCGGGCTTGCGCAACCCGCCCATATACATAATATACAACAAAACAGCGCCCGTGCTGCAGCAACTGCTTTTGTGTTCATGTAATCGCCTCCGCAACAAACAAGCTTCTTCTAGAAGCTTACAATAATGGGGTGTTCTTGAACAGCAAAGAAAATTATTGTTTTGGTCAATTCTTGAAATAGTTCGGATGGTTTTCGCCCCGCCCTGGCGGGGCGAGGAAATCCCCCCGCGAAAATCCGAAATCGCGGCTCCGCCGCGCCGATGACAATTTCAAGTTTTTCTTTGGCGGCAATTTAATTATGAATTTAATTCAATTAAAAATCAAAAAAGAAAAGAGGGAGCCACTTCCGTGTACTCCCTCGGTTGATGCGCGTACGTTACGCAACGAGATGAGCACGATACTCGTTGAGTTGCACCCGCCATACTTGAATGACCTTCGGCTGTGTCGGCTCTACGACGAACAACTCGTCGCCGGGTTGCTGGTAGCGAGGATGCGGAGCGGGATTGAACACCTCTCCGTTTCCGCCGAGCTGTGCGACCGTTTCGTTCCGAGCGGTAAATTCCGAGAACAGATGGGACAACTTCCTGATGCCGCCGAGACCGAGTTCAGTCCAAGTGACAACGATAGTCCCGTTGCTTGTAGCCAGCTCTCTGGCAACCTCGGGAGCATCCGCGTCGCTTTCGACCAGCGCTTTGAACATATGAAAGTTCGGGAGCGAATCCGCGGCAGAAACATACGACCCATGTGCCTGTGGAACGAGCACGACTCCGCGCTTCTCGAGATTGAGTCCGAAGCCAACGGAAAGTGTTACCCGAAGGTCAAACTTGCTTTTGTCGCCTTCAAGCAACTTGAAGTTCCAGTAGTTACTGGATGCCCACCCCGGAATTTTCTCTTGGGGATTCTCATCCACGAGCGTGAAAATTTCGTTTCTACAGTCGGGACGATCCTGTCGCTTGATGTTTCGCTCTGCGAGCACAGCGAGCAACTTGCCATCCAGCGCGTACATCTTGATCGGTTCAGAATATGCCTTCGATACGCCCCCATGGAGCTTCAAGCCCTTGTGGACCGCGACCTTCCGCAGAAGATCGAGAAGCGTGAAAGTATCCACGCCAGCAGTCAAATCCAACGTCGTTTTCATGACAGCCTCCTATTCAGTTTTGTTTGGTGCAATGTCTAATAATAGTATTAGCAAAATGGCCACAAAAGTCAATCTAAAAACAGAAAAGAAACTCCTTAAGTTTCTTTTCAAAAACTCATATGATTAAAAATTTTCTTTTCCCAAAATGCAGAATTGCCAACTGATTTTTTCGCCCAAAATTCCTTACGGCTTCCAAATCCTTGCGCTTTTCTAAAATGTGGTCTATTCTTAAGATAGTTCGGACGCATTTCGCTGCCTGCGGCGGCGGGGGTCTGGCCAAAAATTCCGAACCGAAATCCTGAACTTTGACAATTTCAAATTTTTCTTTGGCGGCAAAATCCTCTGCGCATCATTCCATTGCCACTCCACGTGCGATCAATTGCTCTTTCTCGGTTTCACTTAATTGTCCTATTTTATCTTTTAAAAAAATATAGAGAGCCTCGCCTACTTCTGAATTGTGAAGCCCATAATTGAGCTTTGTTTTCTTACCATCTTTTGTCCAAAGATAAATACTAATCCATATAGAGTTTTTCTGATTATCGCGAGCTACTTCTACATTACTGATATCTTCGTAATTTATCGATACATCAGCAAATTTCCAGTTCGCCAAATACAAAAATGAGGGTCGAATTGTAATAGAAGTATCACCTATAATTATAGTTCTTAAAAAATGATAGAACATGAATACAAAAAACGCTGATACAATTATTGGCGCTATTATCAAAATAGACCCGCCAAGCCCCTCACTTTTATAGTTAAAAAACAGGGCGGGGCCGGCAAGAAAAAAGCAAATAAAAGTAATCCACATCCCCACGGTAGACGGAAATCTTTTTGAACTTCTTAATTCTTCGAGTATAGTTCTTACTTTGTTCTGTTCTTTTGCTGACTTTCTCACTCGAGAGAACCAAAGACCAATAATAGGCAGGATAACAAATACGACAATTATAGAAGTAATGATTTGTGCGTTCATATTAATCCAATCAAATTTGAAAAATTTTCTTTTCTCAAAATGCAGAATCGCCAACTGATTTTTTTGCCCAAAATCCAATACGAACTGGCCGCCGAGCGAAGCGAGGCGGCTTCCAATTCCTTGCGCTTTTCTAAAATGTTTGACCATGGGAGAATCGGACTCCCGCCTGCCGGATGTCCCGAAAAACAAGGAGCAAAGCGACTATGTTTTTTGTAGATCCCGTTATAATAATGAGCAATAAATAGATAAATAAGTGTTGGAGATGAGGGGATTTGAACCCCTAACCTCCCGCGTGCAAAGCGGGCGCTCTGCCGTTGAGCTACATCCCCGAAATCGCTCCTTGTTACGGGATCCTCGCAAAATATATTTGCAAAGCTCATTATTTTGCGGGACAAACCGGCTGCACCCCACCCGTACCGAACGTGGTTCGGCACGTTCGGGCGGATAATGGCCCGACATAACAATAGCATAACATTATTTCCTTTTTTGCACAGTCCCCACTTTTGCACGATCGTGAAGAAGCAGGGATACACATATTACACATAATTGATAATGTTATATGGAGAATGTTACTCGGTAACAGTGAGTGTTCCGCGCAGCCCGATGTTGAGATGATCGTGAAAGCCGCAGGTTTTCGCCTCGTTTGCAGTAAAAGTAAATGACTGTCCCGGCTCCACGCCAGGGCGAGAATCAAAACCGGGATAGCACGTATGCTGCGGGTGCGTAGCAGATGCCGGCCATCGCAATCGGGAGTCCTTGTTGATAAACGTGACTATTGTTCCTTTCTTAACCGTCACCGCCGAGGGAGAAAAACCGGCGCTGGTCATCTCTACCACTGTCTCTTTGATATCTTCTTGAACTTGGACGATATGTTCTTCAACATCCGCATTGCCAGGGACAGGCATCGACGCGCTTACTGAACCCATATCAGTAACCGATTCTCCATTCGTGGGCGCAACCGCGGGGCGCGAAAAATATATCATACCCGTAACCAGCACGCCAAGAGCCACAACGCCAACAATGATTTTTGTGATCATACTTAATATTGTTAGTTTATAATGTTTTTATACTACCACGCGGCGTGGCAGAAATAAAACTCCGGAAACAAGGTTCCCAAACAGCAATCCGCCGATAAGCGGGTCGAGCCACAAAAACCATGCCCCCGCCGCAGCAGAAGCGCCATACGTGAGTAAACCCGCAAATACCGCTACCGATGCGCCATAGAATATGCGATGCCAAGGCAACGAAATAGAGGAAGTAATCGGCTCAATAAGCATAACGGACGTAAAAAATATCAGCGTGCTGTCCCACGAGTATTGCTGTAATAAAATGCCATAGATAATGAGAAACGAGCCCACCATGTTGCCATAAAAATATTCAGAGCCGGGTGCAATGCTCCGAGAAAAGAAAAAACAAATAAAGAAAATGCCGCGGGATTAAAAATATGGCGCAACCTACTCAAATGAATAACCTGTTTGGAAAAAACGGCAAAAAACGATACTGCCGCAAGGCCTAATACGCCGGAACCAGACGAGGTGCCCACTAAAGCCATAATAAGCCCCGAAATAAAAGAAGAATACGGGATGTACCATATGCGATTCCGCAGATACGTCCAGACGACATCGAATGCGGCACACAACACAACAATCACCGCGCCCTGCCATAAACGATCATACGCCGCAAACATTACGGAACTCAAAACAAGCACAAGAGCCAAATAGCCGATCATGAACGGTTTGATCGGTATATGCCGTCGTACATACACAAACATAGAGACGCGGGTTTACTTCTTGCCCAAAATCTTAAACATTTTTGTGCCGCAGGTCGAACACGTCCCTGTCATTGCCCGGCGCTCTGCGCCACCCTTGCCTTTCATCGCAACCTCCTTTTCATCTTTCATTGAGCGCTTCGAACGGCACTTGACGCAATATGCATCGGTCATAAATACTCGTTAATCAGTTCTCATAATGCTAAAACGAGACCTTTGAAGCACAAAGTGCTTTGTACCTCTACCATACCACGCCGTCACCGATGGCGCAGTATTGTTATACACAGGATAAAAAAACAATGAGCGGCGCGGTTGCATATCATAATATGCCGTGCTACTGTTTCAGAAGAAAAAACACCGTACATTAGTGGTGTGGAGGTAAGCCATGCGCGCGACATTCAAGATGTTGCTGATAGTTTTGGCAACGATATGTACCATACACGAGGTGTCGGCACAATTAATATTGGTACATATGAACGCCAACACGACATTCGCGGAACGGGCAAATCTGTTGCGAAGAGTTGGGGTCCGAGAGTTAGATTATATTGGCGCATTGAAAATTTCTATCGTTGCTCCCATTGCACCAACAAACACCCGTAACTCGTATGTAAAAAAGATATTGTTAGAGAGCGCGTTATGTTCTTATGTAGAAGAAGATACGGAGTTCGAAGCTCAGGAATTGCGTGATCAGTGGGGTTTATTCCGTATAGGAACTCCCTTTGTGTGGCCATTAGTAGATTTTTCAAAAAACCCCATGCTCGTTGCCGTACTCGACAGCGGGGTGAGTCAACATCCCGATATCACTCTTGTACCGGGAGGATACGATTTTATCGACGAGGATGATACTCCCGATGACGAAAACGGGCATGGAACGCGCATGGCAGGAGTAATTGGCGGTAGCGGCGGCATGGTGGGGGTAGCGCCAAGAACAGCAATTTTTCCAGTACGTGTTCTCAACAAAGATGGGCGTGGATCTACCAGCAGTGTAACCCGGGGCATTGCATACGCCATTGAGCATGGCGCACAAATTATTAATATGAGTCTTGCGGGCAAAGGTTACTCGCAAGCAATGGAAGAAGCGGTATCGCTGGCAATTGCTCGTGGTGTTATTGTTGTTGCTGCGGCAGGAAATGCGAGTGATACCCTGCCATGGTATCCCGCGGCATATCAAGGGGTCATTGCAGTTACCGCAACAGATAAAAATGACCGAGTTGCGGGGTTTTCAAACACCGGGTCTTGGATATCCCTTGCAGCACCGGGGGTTCAAATTTATACCACGGGTATTGAAAGTGAATACACACAAAGCACAGGGACGTCTCCTGCTGCTGCGTTTGTTTCGGGAGCCACCGCCCTTTTGCTGCAAATGACTAAAGATCCGTATGGCATAGGCGATCTTCTTGAAAACACGGCAAAAGATATTGAAACAAACGGGTGGGATTCGTCTGCCGGATGGGGACGAGTAGATATCGCGGCTGCGGCAGAACAGTATCTCAACACATCGCTTCGACCCGATCGTCGGGATCGAACGCGTCCGCAGGTTTTTATTATGAAACCGGAACGCAACAGTGTTTTTGCTCCCGGAGAAAAAGTGATAATAGAAACAAGCTCGAGGGACAATGTCGGAATTGCCGCCATGGAGCTGATTGTCAACAACGCCGTTTATGCGATTGATATTGAGCCGCCATACATATTTGTGGCAGAGGCGCCAATGCGATTTCGCGTACGCGCCTACGATGCGACAGGAAACAACAAAGCATCGTCACTGCGATATCTCCGCGTTCGTTAATAATATATGCGCCGTATGTAATTTTGTGCGGCTGGAAGGAATCGGACCTTCGACCTCTGTCTTATCAGGACAGCGTTCTACCACTGAACTACAGCCGCATAATCATAATTTTGCTTTTGTTTCTATAATATAAAATAAAGACGCGCTCATGTCGAGCGCGTTTGTTTTTGTCCAATGTTTCGAAGTTCTGCGAGCTGGCGTCTTTTCTTGGGCGTCAGAATAACGCCCCTTACCGGATCAATCGTGATGCCATCAAGAAGTTCAACAAGTTTTTTCAACATCTTTGCTCTTTCGCCTTTTTGAAAACGCCTACTTTTCATTGTTTAATCCTCGCGTTCGTCTAATTACCAAAGTAGCATATTGTTGAAACAAATCAAAACAACCTTCGACTACGCTCGGGATAAAGCACTTTTTCTTTTGTCCTATGTGCCGAAATTTTAAGCTCCTCGGCAAATACTTATACAACAAGCAAACTAGTAAACTAGCAAACTCATTGATCGGCCTTTTCAGAAGTATGCTCTTATCGCGCCGAAAAGCCTTGCGGCTATTGTGGCGGATAAGGAGCTTCGCTCCTAAAAAGAGAAACTCCACGACCAGCTTCCGCTAGCCGTGCCTTGTTACGACTTACTCCCTGTCACCGAGCTTAGACTAGATCACGCATAGCGTGGTCTTCATCTACTCCCGGCTTCCTTGAGTTGACGGGCGGTGAGTACAAGACTCGAGAACGTATTCACCGCAGTATAGCTGACCTGCGATTACTAGCGATTCCGACTTCATGAGGTCGAGTTGCAGACCTCAATCCGAACTGGGCCCGCTTTTGATGGGGTTTGCTCCGCCTTACGGCATTGCGACCCATTGTAACGGGCATTGTAGCACGTGTGTAGCCCAGGGCGTCAGAGGGCCATGCTGACTTGGCGTCATCCTCGCTTCCTTCCCGAAAATCGGGACTGTCTCGCCTGACACGTATAACAGACGACGAGGGTTGCGTTCGTTACCCCACTGAAGGGAACAGCTCAAGCCACGAACTGACGACAGCCATGCAGCACCTGTGACACTGTCCTTGTGAGAAGGTCCACCTTTCGGCGAACCGTCAGTGCCATTTCAAGCCCTGGTGAGGTTTTTCGTTTACCATCGAATTGAACCACATGCTCCACCGCTTGTGCGAGTCCCCGTCTATTCCTTTGAGTTTTAATCTTGCGATCGTACTTCCCAGGCGGATGACTTAACGCGTTAGCTTCGCCACGCGAAGGGTCGATACTTCGAATAGCTAGT
>DATDWI010000028.1:0-4290 GCA_036517415.1 Minisyncoccota bacterium | reverse complement strand
GAATATATGGAACAGCTTGAGCATGAGCGTGCATCAGGCGGGTTTGAAAAATATACCAAAAAAGAGCGCTTGATGAAAGACGAAGAGATTGCGCGTCTGGTGCGGAATTTTGATGGTATCCGGGTGCTGAAGCGTATTCCCGATGCGGTTTTCATTGTGGATATTACCCATGATTCAACGGCGATACAGGAGACACGCCGGATGAACATTCCCGTTGTTGCATTGGTGGATACGAATGCCGACGTAAAACTTGTTGATTGGGCGATTCCTTCAAACGACGATGCTCTGCCGGCAGTGCGCTACATGTTGGGAAGAATTGCAGATGCAATTAAGGAGGGACAGCAACATGCTGAAAAAATAGCGGAGCCAGTATAAATTGTTTTGATTATGGTTATATCGGCACAGCTTATTAAAGATCTTCGTGAAAAAACTGGTGCAGGCGTTTCAGATGTGAAAAAGGCCCTGGAAGAAAGCGGGGGAGATATGGCGCGTGCGCTTATCATTATTGAGCGTAAGCTCGGCAGTGTGTCCGAAAAGAAAATTGGGCGTGAGACGAAAGCGGGCATTGTCGACGCATATATCCACTCAAATGGCAGAATTGGGGCGCTTGTTGAATTGTTTTGCGAGACCGATTTTGTTGCTCGTAATCCTGTATTTAAAGAATTGGCGCATGACATCGCGCTTCAGGTTGCCGCCATGCGGCCGCTCTACGGCTCGTTTGATGTAATCCCTCCGGATGTATGGGAGGCAGAGAAGAGCAGATTTACCATCGAGGCACAGACACTTAATAAACCTTCAGCAATCATCGCAGAAATCATTGATGGAAAACTCAAGGCCTATTTTGGCACGGTAACGCTTCTTGAACAGTCGTTTGTAAAGGATCAAAATAAAGCATTGAAAGATATTATTAACGAGGCAATCGGGAGGTTCGGAGAAAATATTAAAGTGGGACGGTTTGTGAGATTGGAATTTTAATATTGTATTCGCGAAATGGCGCTTACCATCATTCTCTTTTTTATTTTTCTTGGAAGTTTAGGGGTGCTGTGGTACCGCATTTCTCTTAAGATACCGGAACTTGTTGCGATTCCAGATCAGGTGATTACCGAGCGTCTGCACGAGGATTCGGCGCAGGTTCATCTTTTTGTTCTTCATATAAAAACATTCTACCGCGAGGGAAAATTTCGGGAGATGTTTACGGAGTTTATCGCAAAGGTGCTGTATAAACTTCATATTGGTCTGCTTCGTTTTGATAATACATTGATTGAATTTTTACGGAAGCTTCGCGAGGGCGGCGCCATGGTAAACGGAAGTATGCCGAATATCGAGTATTGGAAAGAACTTCGCTCGGAACAAATCGTTTCGTCGATAGTGGAGCTGGAAGGCGATACACAATCTCAAAAGTCGGTACGGGGAAACCGTATCGATGAGGTGCGGAAGAAAAAAATTTAATCTGCCGACCTAGCTCAATGGCAGAGCAACGCTTTTGTAAAGCGAAGGTTCCGAGTTCGACTCTCGGGGTCGGCTCCAAGATTAGACTTTCCAATTTTTGATAAAATGAGTTCGAGCGCATCGTATAAATACTCATAAGCAAATATACGGATGGTCAGACGTAAATGCTTGTAACGCCCAGCTCGTTTGATATAATTGGTATATGGCAACTCTTTCGTTGGATGCATTGCCCTATATCAAGAAGCTTTATTATCAAAAAGGATTGGGGGCTCCCAAAATAGCCGATAAACTTGGCGTTTCTTTGGACGCGGTATACTATTTTATGCGTCATAATGGATTGACGCGACGCAGTTTTTCGGAAGAAAATAAGTTGCGTTTTAGCCGCAAAAAACCGACCTTTCGAGTAAAGCGCCGTCTTTCGGCAAAGGAGCGCGAGTTACAAGTTGCCGGGGTTATGCTGTATTGGGCTGAAGGCCACCAGACCTCTACCGCACAAATTGTAGATTTTGCAAACAGTAAACCGGACATGATTAGATTATTTTTGAAGTTCTTGCGGCGTGTGTATCGAATTGACGAATCGAAGATTCGCGCATATCTTTATTGTTATTCGAATCAAAACGCACGAACCCTTATTAAATTTTGGAGTACAACTACAAAAATTCCGCCTCAACAATTTACCAAACCATATATCCGTTCAGATTTTAACCCTGCAAAAATAGATCGTATGCCATTCGGATTGCTTCATGTACGATATTATGATAAAAAGCTGTTGAATCTTATTCGGGACTTAATAAAAGAATTTAGTATTGTTTTGGGCAGGTAGTCCCGTAGGGGGCGGGAGCTGACTGTAAATCAGTTGTCTTAAATGGCCCCGTGAGTTCGACTCTCACCCTGCCCAATTTTTGTGACTACGCAGGTTCGAATCCTTTTCTACAATACCAGTATAACAGGATTCGAACCGTGGCTGAAATTACGAAGTAATGAGGTCTCGACTAAAAGAAGAGGCGAATCCTGCCCTCCGCAAAAATTAAAGATCACCAAAATATTGGCTCGAATTATGTTTTGTAATGGTAAAAAATTTTTATAAGGATTTCTCGGTCGAGAGGCGCGAAACCATTGTCTCTTGACTTTTATGATTTAAAATGCTATTTTAATTGACATTAAGCTTAGGTAAATTCCCGCACCAAGTGCAATTTACCTTTTCAACTTTGTTTTCATACTTCCCTGCGCCATCGCGACCTCGATGGCGCTTTTGTATTTGAGCGACTTGCGGTATTTGTGGTTGAGGAACAACAGTGTATGTTGCAATCGTGATTCGCTAACCGTGCTCCAGTCCGTGCCTTTCGGGAAATGCCAGCGCCGCAGAAGTCCGATACTCCCCTCGATGAGCGGCTTCTGTGAAGGACAATGCGGCTCGCAAAAGAATGCCCGTACGTTCCACTGCTCATGGTATTTGTTCTCAATGCCATTGTCGAGCGTACAGCTTTTCATAATGACTTTGGTTTCCATATCGTTGATCGCCCTGGTCATGTGAACCGGCGAGAGACTGGGGATTCGTGAGCCGACGAGAAACTTTGATTTTCGATCTGCTACAAGGGCAACCGCCTCGGTGTTCGGCACGTTCCGTGGTGCGACGATGGTGTCGCCCTCAAAGTGGCCGTACCGCGTTCGGTTCTCTGATCCCCTCGGACGTAAGGAAATAGCAATACGATTCGGGATCATGGTGCGTGTCGTCTGGTTTTCTTTCCGTGGTTTTTTGTCATATCGCTTCATACAAAGGTATCGGCAGTACCGCTGACCGTAGACTGTATACAGCCACCGGTAGATGGCGTTCTTCGAGGCAAAGAAAGGTTCATGATCTCGCCGCATCCTGCCTGCAATCTCGTCGGGTGAGCGCTTTTTGCGGAGTCCGATGACAATGTAGTGCTTAAGTTCAGGATGCCCTTCAATCTTCATCCCGCGGTGCTTGCTTTGTGACCGCTGTATGTTCGCTTTCATCTGTGCCGTGGCCGCATCATAGCGGCCGTTTTTTCGTTTCCGCTTCAATTCCCGCGAGATCGTCGCCGGATCAACCTTCAGTATCTTCGCGATTTCCTTTTGCTTCTCTCGAGCGTCGAACAACGCCTCCATCCTGTCCCGATCGGCTTGGGTGAGGTGCCGATACGACCCCGTGGTGTGTTTCTTTGGCATGATTCCATTTTCGCCGAAAGAAATTGCACTTCAAAGGGGAATTTTCGTGAAAAGTTTAATCAGCACTTTAGCAACTGAATAGGAGACGAAATGATGGACAAGAGGACTAAGATTGGTGATTTCAATGTTGTCGATTTCGGGGCGGGCTTGAAGGATCACGAGGCAGTAGTTTTTCAAGTAGCAAGCTCCGCAATCAATCCGGACGAGGGCAATTACTTGTTGGTGAGCAAGGAGCAGGCAAAAGACCTTGCGAAGAACGGTATCTCTGAAACCACGCTTGATGAAATCGTTAAGAAACTGAATGTGGCCATTGTTGGGCGCGTTGAAGAAACCCTTTCCGACGAATACAAAAAGGTGTTAGCTGCCATCAGAAAAGATGTGAGACCGAACTCGGAGGGTTACTACACCGAGGATGTCAGTTACGCCGCCATTGGGAAACAACTCGGAATGGATAAAGACGTGGTTGAACAAATCATGTGGCAGCTTCATCAGATGAAGCTTGTCTGCTGCTACGTCATTCATTCCAAGACATTCAAACAGGTGATACCAAAGGACGGCGAACCGTACAAGCAATCCCGCAAGACAGGAGTCAGCTATGACTCGTTTGATGTCAGGCCGTGGCACCCTGACAAAAAAATAAGAGCCATCCAG
>DATDWI010000027.1:0-11252 GCA_036517415.1 Minisyncoccota bacterium | reverse complement strand
CAATTCCATTTTATCCTTTGCGGCTTTATCAACGATGGTTTTTGCGAGAGGATGCTCGGAATGTTTTTCAATAGAAGCGGCGATTTGAAGAATATTCGCTTGTATCTCCGGTCGCTTAGTTTCGATAAATGACACTATATCCGTGACTTCCGGCTCTCCTTTGGTAAGCGTTCCGGTTTTGTCTAAAATCATCGCGTTTATTTTTGATGTTTTCTCAAGCGTTGTCGCGTCTTTAATAAGAATATTATGCTTTGCGCCAAGACCGGTGCCGACCGCAACGGCAGTCGGTGTTGCGAGACCAAGGGCATCGGGGCAAGCGATAACAACGGTTGAGACGGCAAAAGTGAGGGCGGTAATAAGCCCGACGCCAGCGACAAAATACCAGCCAAAGAAAGCGGCGAGCCCCGACCCGATCGCAACAACTACAAGTACGCCAGCGGCTTTATCGGCGATTCTCTGGCCGGGAGCTTTTGAATTCTGGGCAGTCTCCACCATCTTAATAATTTGCGCAAGCACTGTCTCGCCACCTACTTTCGTTGCTTTGAATTTAATAGAACCCTGTTTGTTAATAGAACCGCCGACCACTTGCGCGCCGATCTTTTTATGAACCGGTAGTGACTCGCCAGTCACCAACGATTCGTCAATATAGGTTTCTCCATCAATAACCTCGCCGTCAACCGGGATTTTATTTCCGGGCCGAATCACTACCACATCATCTTTGATTGCTTCAGCGCTTGGAATCGTGAGTTCCTTACCGCCTCGAATCACAGTGGCTTGGGGCGGTACAAGATCAAAAAGAGCGCGCAAGGCATCCGAAGTACCTCGGCGCGAACGCATTTCCATCCAATGGCCAAAAAGCACGAAGGTAACAAGCAACGCCGCTGCCTCGTAAAATGTTTCGCTTCCCGGGCGCACGAGTGTAAGGAGAACACTAAAAAGATATGCGGCAAGCACTCCGGTTGCGATCAGCACGGCCATGTTGAGCTGGCGAGCTTTGAGAGAATAGTAAGTTCCGGTAATGAAGATAGAGCCGGTCCAGAAAACAATCGGGGTAGTGAGAATAAAAAGAAGCCAATTGGCCGGAATTGGAGTAGGAAGCTCTGACCCAAAAAGATTTACGGCTACCGGAGAGTAAAAAAAGATTGGAATAGAGAGGATTAGCGAGATAAAAAATCGTCTGCGCATATCTTGCTCCATTTCTTTGGCGATCCTCGGATCGGTCCCCGCACCAGACACTTCGTGTCGGTGCGGGGCAGGCATTTTTTGATTTTCTATCAATTCCATGCCGCAACCGGGGCAGCGGCCCGGCGTTGATTGCCGCACCTCGTGGTGCATGGGACAGACATACATTACGTTATTCATAACATTATTCGTATCTTAGGGCGTCAGCGGGCTCCATGCGGCTTGCTTGCCGCGCCGGAAGAATGCCGGCGACAATGCCAGTGACGAATGTAATAATGAGAACCGAAAGGAGGCCAAAAAAATCCAACGATGCCAGTGAAAAGAGTCCACGAATACCAAAATTGGCTGCCGCTATTCCCGCAGCCCACGCCACGATAAGTCCGAAGAATATTCCAAGTATTCCTCCCGTAAAACCGATGAGGCCGGATTCAATGAGAAATAAAGAAAGGATGGCATCATCTGATGCGCCGATTGCTTTCATAATGCCGATTTGTTTTGTGCGCTCCAGCACCGACGTATACATCGTGTTCATAATGCCGACCGCCCCGACAATCAGAGAGATCATGGCAATAAGAAGAAGGGAAATTTCAATAACCGAAAGAATATTGCCAATAAGCTGGTTTGCTTTCGCCGGCGTGAGAACAGAAAAATCGCGGACAACTTCTTGTTCGGAGAGCTTAAATTTTATCTGCCGCGCTATCAATTCCGCGTTTGCGTCTGGTTCAAGCTTCACCGCCGCGCTGGAGGCCATCCCCCGTTGGGCAGTGAGCGCCTGAAAATCTTTCATAGACATCCATATTTGATTGTCTTCGTCTTGCATACCGACTTCCGAAAAAATTCCTGCTATCCGGAAACGCCGTCCTTTAATAATAAGTTCATCGCCAACCATCGGCGTTGCTCGAAACAGTTTAAACGCGGCCCGGTTTCCTAAGATTACCTCCCGCGCATCTTCTTTTTCTGGCCATGTTCCTTCAATCAATTTCAATGCTTTTGATTCTTCAGCAACCACGCGGTACTCGCGCCACGGCTGGCTATGGAACATAACGGATTTTTTTTCTCCCTTGAATTCCGTGTTTAAAATAGCAATGTTCATCGGTACAACGAGCCGAACGCCGCGGATATTTTTTAAGTCAAGTAAGTTGTCTTCTTTAAATTTTTGCCCGCCGGCCAATCCCAAAAATGGGTTTGTTTCTTTGCCGGGAAGGATAATGACGAGATCGGACCCAAATTGTTGGAGCAAGCGCGCTACCGCATTTTGTATGCCGCTCGAGAGCGCAAAAATGATGACAACAAGCATGACGCCGATGATGATGCCAAGAATCGTAAGCCATCCCCGCATGGGCCGATGCCAGACACTTTTGAAAATCAGCGAAAGAAAATTTTTGAGCATAATTATTCGACGTATTTATATGTTTTGTGATTGCGGACCAGCCGCCCGTCTTTAATGGCAACAACCTGATCTGCTTTCGCGGCAATGTCGGCATCGTGGGTGACCACAACGAGCGTTTTATTATGTGTCTTGTTGAGGTTGGCTAGCATCTCTAAAATTTTGTTGCCCGTTGTCGAGTCCAAATTTCCTGTGGGCTCGTCTGCCAGAATAATATCCGGATCATTAGCGAGGGCGCGCAAGACGGCTATTCGTTGTTGCTCTCCCCCTGAAAGCTCCAGCGGCCGGTGCGCCATTCGGTTCTCCAAACCGATTTCGCGAAAGCTCGCGTTCAATCGTTCTTGATTGATGTTTTTTTGTGCGAACATCATGGGGAGCGCAACATTTTCGTGGGCGGAGAGCCACGGGATAAGGTTATATTGTTGAAATACAAATCCAAATGTTTGTGAGCGGAGTTGTGCTCGTTCCTGATCTTTCAAGAGCGATATGTCGTTGTTCGCAAATGTTATTGTTCCCGATGTTGGCCGGTCGAGAAGTCCAATCATGTTGAGAGCGGTACTCTTTCCGGATCCGGATGCCCCAATGATTGCCACAAAATCCCCACGCCATATATTAAGACTGAATCCTTTGAGCACTTCAACTGCCGTGGCACCAAGCCGGAATACTTTCCACACAGTATCGAGTCGGATGAGCGGCTCGCCGATAAATTGTTCTGGACTCTGCGTGAACCGCGCTGCACAGTATTCACCGCAAAAATAAAATACCTTCTCTTGATATCGAATGTGCACACTATCGGCGTACGGCGCTAGATCCATGCCGCAGACAACGTCAATTTTTGCTTGCGCGCCATTGTTCTTCATGATGAATGAATCAGCGGTTAGTCGGTTTGTACTACGACCGTTTGTCCTTCGGTAAGCCCTTGAATGATTTCAATTGATTCGCCGTCGGAAATCCCCGTGGTGATTTCCGTTTCTGTGCGCTGGTTTGCATCAAGCACATATACCATCCTCTTGCCGCTTTTTTGGAACACCGCGATCTCGGGGATTTTCAGCACGTTTTCTTTTGATGAGATTACAATGGCAAGATCGGTACTCATGCCCGCGCGAATTTCTAAACCACGCGGCTCCTCGTAATAAATGTTAACACGATAATATTTGTCGCCTTCTTTTATAATTTCCTTCTGGTCAATGGAAATAATATTGCCGTTGAGCGCCATGTCGGGGAATGCATCGAACCGGACGGTAACTTCGTTGTTCGTAGTTTCTCGCACTTTTCCTATTTCTAACTCGGATATGTCGGCCTGAATCTTATGTCTCGATGTCGCAAGTGATATCGCGGTATTTCCCAGAGAGAAAAACTCTCCCTTCTCAAGCCATACCTTGACAACCCGGGCGTCGCCGGGGGAGTACAAGGTGGCTTTTTTGACCCTTTCTTTAGCAGAGGCAATTTGAGATTGTATACCAACAACACTCGCTTGCGCTTTTTCCACCTCAGCTTCTTGAGCCGCAATTTGTTCTGCGGTAGCGCCGGCTTGTTTGAGCGTCAGCTGTTCTTGTTCCAGGAGAAGCGCGGATGTCGCGGCACGCAACTTTTCTTCTTTGGTTGCAACGTTGTTGATGGCGGTATTTACATTGGTGCGCGCGCTTGCAACATCTGACCTCCAGCTATCAATGGTAGTTTGGGAAATTGTTGCATCCGGCGTTGCGCTATTTACCGCAAGGGCGATCTGGTCAATAAATGATTTTGTTTGGTTAAGATTTTTCTTTGTTTCCGCGCTGGAAGATACAAGATCATCCACGGTTGTTAATTGACTTACCAACGAGCTCCACGAAACCAAAGTGTTTTCTATAAGTACTCTTTGCCACTCAACATCAAGTTTGAGCTGACCACTCGTGGCGGAAAATTTTAGCTGGGGGCTGAAAGAACGCGGGTTATTGAAAAGCTGATCTCCTTTGTTTCGCACGGCATCATCCGATTTGGTGTATGCGTCGCTCAATATGTTGATAAGATCGTTTCTGGAATCTTCGAGAGCGGTTTTCGCATTTTCTACTTTGACTTTTTGCACCTCTATTTCTTCGGCTCGTGTGCCGCGTTGGAATTCAATCAATTTTACTTGCTGCGACTTTGTGTTTGCTTCCGCTTGAGCCAATTGAGCGTTCAAATTCTGAACTTCTAATTCTAACTCAATCGTTTCTAATTTTATCAGGGGCGTTCCTTGATATAGCTGTTGTCCCTCGGCTACAAAATTTTTTTCTATTACTCCCGAGAACGGGAACCCTAAATCAAAGTCTTGTTGGGGTATTACTTCTCCCCGCGCTTTTACAAATTCGCTGATTGTGCCTCGCTCAACGTTAAACAACAACTGGCCGACCGCCTCTTCTTTAAAATATTTTTTGTACGCCCACAATGACACAACGCTGACACCCACAACAACAATAATGAGAACATAATACGATGTTTTTTTCATATTACTTTATGGTATAACATTATTTTTCTTTGTGATATGTGGATATACATTAGATTCCGCATCCGTTTCCGCCGCGTCGCGGCTGTGCTGGTACCTGCGAAGCGATTTTTGCATATCCGGATGCGCTGGAATAATTCGCTCCGAGGATTTCTTGCGGATTTACATTTTTCCAATCAACCCTGCCGTTGTTCATGTATGATGCTATCGTGATGTATGTATCAGGGAACCAGTAGGAATTAACTACCAAAGCGGCCTTCCACATATCTTGTTCGCTTACTCCTTGCGAAGCCATAAGTTCAAGAAGTCCGAGCATAGCCATGCCGTGGTTGCAGTCAGGAAAATGCGTCGAATTATTGCAACACGGCCTATATATTCCACGCGATATTTTATCCACCAATGCCTGTTGTTCGTCTGTCAGATCAAAGAATTTATGTCGGCTATAGTGATCCATTGCGTTGCCCTGCGCAATTGTCCATCCGCCAGTTGAGGCAAAATTTTGTGCTCCTCCATATTCTGGATTGACCATCTCGCCCGTATCAAGAATTGGATTTTTGTTTGCGAGCCCGAGTGCCCAGAAAAGATTTAACAAGTACCCGGCATTATCTTCGGTGATTTTAAGCTGGCCGTCGTTTTGTCCCAGGAGCAAGTTCTCATATTCGTCGGTAAACCCCGTTAGAGAGGCACTCTCTAACGGGGTAAATGTGCCACTCTCTTCGTAGATAACTTTGAATTTATTGGAGTCAATCACTCCTGCGTTCACGAGCTGTGCGCCGAGATCGCCCCAGCGAATTGGCAACACAACTCCTTCGGGCGGCAACACTTTCTCTTCCAACGCCGATACCAGCGTTTTATCCGTGTACACCCATGCTCCCGCAAGAATTATTGCGGAAATAAGAATGCTTGCCGGCAGCGTGTAGTCTTTCTTGGGTTGTTCAACTACTTTGTCTTGTAGCTCGTTTTCCATGGATTTATGTTTTTTTTATTAACTTTTATTAACAGCAATCTTTCATTTTCTTCGCGAGTTCCTCGCGCCCAATGCGACGCAGCTCGCTTTCGGCGGCGATTTTTTTGTTGTGAACCTCGCTCCACGGCGTCTCGGCAAACCCCGTTCGAGAAGCATTCTCTAACGGGGCAAACCTCAACACCAGAATTACAAGAAAAATTGCCATTACAAGAAATACGATCCACCACTGTGCGAGAATACTGTATGCGGCAGCAAAGCCCGCGGGAATAAAAATCATTTTCCAAAGAAGGGTGGAGCGGTGAGGGTGCAGGCGTTTTTCGAATTGATATGCAACGCCGACCACCGACCCACCCATGGCTATTGCGGCTATCAGCAGCCAGCCATCAGCCTCCAGCCAACCACTATTGATACCAGTTATAATCCAAAGCCAAGTGCCCGAAACTCCAGCGCAAATCAGACAAACCCTAAACGGTAGTATTCTATTGAATAATTGCCCCACGCCAGTGATTACCAGTATTGATATTGTTGCAATGAAAATTTCCATAAGGGTTTCTGCGTCGTTACAGTAAGAATATAATCACACCCAGTATCATCATAGCAACTCCGCCCCAAAGCCGCATTGCGCTTTTTTCTTGTTGCTGCCACTCGGTCAATTTCTCCAAAAGTGTCTTGTCGCTCGCGATAAGGAGCATGACGATCAACGGCACAACAAAAATGACGTTGTAGAGAAGAAGATATCCGAGACCGGCGAAGTACGTTCCTTGATCGTGCAAGAGCCCCAAAATCATGAGGTACGGACCTCCGGTGCAGGGAAATTCACAAAGCCCCACGAGCCCCCCCAAGAGAAACGCCGTCGGCAGCGATGCGTCTTGCATAAGCTTTGCCATTGTGTGGTGTGTTGCGTGTGGAATGCGGAGTTTTATCGGGAACGAAGGGACAAATTCATTTATGAGGTTAATGGCTCCCAACACCATCAGGAGCGATGCTCCAACTTTTGCCATGAAGTGAGGCGTGTTGAATAGGTGGAGCGTTTGAAGAATGCCAAGCCCGATAAGGATATAGACGGTAAAAATGCCGAGGATATAAAAGCCTCCGATTTTCAGAATGCCAAGCCGCGCTTTGCCCAAGCTCAAGAGGAAGGCAATAGTCAAGAGAAGAATGGAGAATGCGCACGGATTGATGCTGTCAATGAGCGCTGCAATGCTTACGAGCGGCAGCATCCACGCTCCGCCATTGCTTATATTCCAGAGTGCGGTCGTTGCCATACCGCTGAATCGGAAGAAGGCAACCATGCCGACAATGAATCCCCCCGCGATAATCAGGCCGAGAATTTTAAGTTTTGATTTGTTATTTTGCATTTTGATTTTTAAATTGAATTACGAAACTCGACTGAGGCAATGTTTTTTCAGAGACTTGCGAGCCCGACTGGGGCGAGCACGAGGAATTTTTTAGCAGGAAAATATCCGTGCTCTGAAAAAATAATGCCGAGGAAGAGTTTTGTAATTTACAGTTCTAAGGCGTCACCAAGGCGGCGAATTGAAGTTCGAGCGGCTGTCCGCCATCGCTTTCAATTGTGACGACTCTTTGTATTCGACCAACTCCCGCAGGACCGTGTGCCGCTGGGTCGAAGACAACCTCAATGGTTGCTTTCTCGTTGGGGCCGATTGTTTGGCTTATTTTCGGAATAAATCCATGCCCGGGCATGCCGTATGGCCCAAATTTCTTGCCACCCACATTGAGCGTTGCTGTTGTGCACATGCAAGAAGTATACATTTTATCTATAGTCACATCGCTGCCTTCCGTGTTGTTGATGGTAAATTCGTGTTTAACGTCCCCGGCGGCCATGGAAATCGTTCCGAAGTCGAAACTCTGTTCTTCTGCGTCGAGCCTCCCCCCGGTTCCTTGCAGGGCGGTTGCGGTGTTATTGGTTTGCGCATCAGGTTGCGCAAGCCACGTAATCCCGCCGAGTACACCGATTGCGATGATCATGCCGATAACAGTTCTTTTGTTTATGTTCATGTGATAAAAGTTATGATAACAAAAAATCCCTGTGCGGAAGGGATACAAAGACGCACGATGCGTCTTAAAGAGTAGATGGACTATTTTCGTGAAGGGCGAGCCAATGAATAAATTCGGTCTTGAAAGGAGGAACAAACGAACGGGAGCGATGTCTCTGACGCGTTGAGATATTTGATTGCGGAGCAAGACGATGGGTAAAGGAAATCCAGATTCCCATGGCAAGCAAGAACAACGAGAACAGCAATACCGCGACCGACTGTCCCACCAGAGCGGTTGAGAATCCTTTAAAGGAGTTAGCGTGGAAGGATACAAGATTAATGGCGCGGTTTTCATTGGAGCAGTTTATCCCTTGGGCTGTGGTTGCAATGCAACCATACCCGTGGTCGCTCTCGTGGCTCATGGCGGTAAATCCGAACACCGCAATGCCGACGAAACTAAATAGTATACCAATAGTAAGCGCTATTTTCATATGTATTTATAGTATATGCCCAGTGGAATATTAAAGTCAACAACAACAATTTCTTTATAATAACTCTGACTTGTGATACAGTGCTGACTATGAAACGGGTCTTCGTAGCGATGTCGGGGGGGGTTGATTCATCAGTTGCGGCGGCGTTGCTCAAAGAGCAGGGGTATGATGTGCGGGGTGTTTTTATGCAGGGATGGTCAAACCCTCATTTTGAGTGTTCATGGAAAGAAGATCGCAGGGATACAACACGTGTTGCCGCAACGCTCGGAATCCCATTTCAGACGCTTGATGTTTCGCGCGAATACTATGATCGCGTGGTTTTATATTTACTCGAAGAATACCGCGCCGGCCGTACACCCAATCCCGACGTGATGTGCAACAAGGAAATCAAATTTGGGCTTTTTTACCGGTGGGCGATGGAGCGCGGAGCGGATTATATTGCAACGGGGCACTATTCAAAAATTCAAAAATCAAATGTCAAAAATCAAAATGAAAATTCAAAAATTAAAATTTTAATTGCAAAAGACGGCAATAAAGATCAAAGTTATTTTCTTTGGACTTTAACGCAAGACCAACTCCGGCATTGCCTTTTTCCGCTCGGCGATTATATGAAAAGCGAAGTGCGTGAGCTTGCGCGGAAGTTCGGTTTGCATACCGCGGACAAAAAGGATTCGCAGGGAATCTGCTTTGTTGGTGAGGGAAATATCGCTGATTTTCTGCGCGACCATATCACGCCACACCGCGGCGCGGTGGTAACGGCTGATGGCCGCACCGTCGGCGAACACGATGGCATTGAGCTTTTTACTATTGGCCAGCGTCACGGCATTGGGGTGCGCGGCGGGCCGCAAACATATTATGTTGCCGCCAAAGATTCTGCGACCGCAACGCTTCTCGTTGCAGAAGGCGATACTGACCCCATCTTGTATAAAAAAGAAATCTGCTTTCGCTCCGCAAACTGGAATGTTGGACACTCGGTGTTCAACAAGCCGTTTAGGTGTGAAGCGCGTATTCGCTACCGCGCACCACTTGCGCCCGCAATGGTTTTCTTTGATGAAGACCGTTCAGATTGTAGTAACGGGAAGGTTGTATTTGATGCCCTCCAGCGCGCTGTTGCTCCAGGGCAGTCAATCGTTTTTTATAACAATGGCCAACTCCTCGGCGGCGGGATTATTGACCCCGTCATTCGCGAGCCCCGTCATTACGCGAATGACAGGGCGAGTGACGTGTTTGACAAGCTTGTACTTTTATGCTAGATTAAAAAATAGAAAAACCCGTTGAAAGGAGGCTGATTGGATGCAATTCGTCAAGAAGTGCGCGAGAGCCGTTGTCACCTTACTTGTTGTGGAATCTGCATTTGTAATTCACGAGTACGGACACCTAAAGGAGTTTCAAAAAAGAGGCATTCCTATTCAAGAGTTTTCGCTTGGTATTGGCTGGGCACTATACCAGCATCAGAGTAAAGAATTTGTGATAAGTTTCCGAGCAATCCCCATTGCGGCATATGTTGTTCCTACCGAAAACGGCGCAAAGATAGTAGAAGACACATTTTCCACAGGCAGCAAGTTCGTTATTTACTCGGCAGGCGTTCGCAACAATATTGCAGTTGCCATAACTCTTGTAATGTTCTTTCAAATCCTTGGCTGGAAGAGAAGAAATATTACCAGCAAAGAACTTGTAAGAACAATGTTTTTCACACCGTTGAAAGTTGCTTTGCGATACTTTGCATTTTTAACTGACATTGTAACAGTAGGGCGCTTCAAGCTTGGAAAACGATTCTGTCTTTCGACAGGAGGCATCAATCCGCCAGAGCGAATTCAGCAATTCATTGTCTGGAACCTGATTCTTGGTATCTTCAATCTTGCACCTATCCTTCCGCTCGATGGGGGTAAGATAACCGCAAGCGTTTTGATGCCCGTTTGGATGTCGTTAGTAGCTAATTCTGCAATGGAAACCGTCTTGACTGTCACAAATCCTATTTTGTTCTTTGTTTTTTTTCTTATTGCAAACGCACAAGATTGGACTTTACTTGAAGTTAAACTGAACGGATAGGATTAGTCCGAAAAACTAAACTGCCAAAGCAAACACTGCGGCAGTTTTTCTTTTTTCAAAAAGTTCAATTCCTGTTATTGAGAGGGTTGACAACGAATTGTAGGTATGCTAGGTTCGGTTGAGAACAGATAGAGGAAGCACATGGAAATCCTCGACTCACAAAAACCGGCACTACTTAATGCGCTGATGAAATATTTGTTTGATAGGACCGATTTGGAAGTCCTTGATGGGTTAAGCGAGTTTACTCTCCATGAGCTAAACGATATTCGCGTGATTGTATCAGCTCTTATTAATGATATGGCTCTTCACGGTAAAAGCGAACGCTTGGTTTATCTTGCGCGCTACAATTTATCACAGGCCGAGTTACTCAATGCGGGCCTTATTGACTTAATGAAGGATGGACATTCAACACTACAGCGTTACGCCGCAGATCCCGAAAAAGGAATGCTGATGCTCAAAGCGTTATTTTTTCTCAAAAAGCGTTTTATGCAATGAGGCGTATGATGCATGCCATACCAAAATCATTCATGAGAAACGCTTATGGTTTTGTTAACGATAATGCTTTCGCTTGGGTGCAGAAGTTATTTGGTGAAGGAGACGCGGTAACCGCCGATCAGCTTATACTGGGGCTGCCACTTTCTCCAGAGCACCGGCTGGCATTTGCTATATTTGAGCGGGTAGCTGCGGATTTGAGACCGCAGTATCGTTTTGCTAA
>DATDWI010000026.1:0-12806 GCA_036517415.1 Minisyncoccota bacterium | reverse complement strand
GATATAAACACCGAACAAACTGACTTCCTAAAATTCCCGTAGCGCCAGTTATGACAACGACTTTGTTTTTGAGCGAAAAATTATTTTTGAGCATTAAATATATTGTACAATATCTTTGTCAAACAATTTGCGGAGCTCCGCGGGGGTAAGCTGTGGGGCGTGCTCTGAAGAAAAACTTTGCTGTGAGACTTTTTTGGCATCGGGATAGGTTGTCGGGAATTCCTGCCCCCACACTGTTTCATGTGGTGTTAAAATATACATGTCTTGTGTCTCCCATGCATGACGCACTTCGTGATCAGCAAGAAGCGCTTCGTGCTTCTTGTCTCCGACCCGAGAGCCAATAACATTAATGGCAATTTCGTGAGCGCTCTTACGTGATTGCGGAGAGAAAACATCAATCGCACAACGCGCCAACATTTCAATATTTACCGCGGGCATTTTAAGAACAAAAATTTCGTGCCCGCGCATCATCGAGCTTGCTTTTAGCACCAATGCCACCGCTTGAGGTATCGTCATAATAAAACGCGTCATAGCAGGATCCGTAATCGTAATAGAGCCCTGCTCTTGTATCTGTGTTTTAAAAAGAGGCACTACGCTTCCGTTGCTCCCCAAAACATTGCCGAACCGAACGCACGCAAATTTTGTGCGCTTATCCCCGTGGTAATAATAGGTATTTAAAATTAATTTTTCCGCCATGAGTTTTGAGACACCCAAAACGCTCTCGGGGTTTGCCGCTTTATCGGTAGAAATAGCAATAACTTTTTCCAGATTATTCTCTCGCGCAAGTTCGATGACGTTTTGCGTTCCTAAAATATTAGTACGAACTGCTTCAAATGGATTGTCCTCGCAGATATCAACATGCTTTAGAGCCGCTGCGTGAAAAACAATGTCAACGCCTTCCATGGCCAACCGCAGGCGCTCTTTGTCTCGTATGTCTCCCACAATAAATCGCACATTCGGAAGATTTCCGAGATTTCGCTGAAGGCGGTAATGTCCCATCTCGCCGCGCGCAAAAATCCGAACAGTCTTCGGTTGATATAGAATGATCTGCTTTACAATCTCCGATCCGATAGATCCCGTCCCTCCGGTAACCAAAATTGTTTTGCCTTTAAATTCCCGCTCCATAGTAATATATATGGTATTTAAATATCTATATAAGCATGCGGCTACGACTTTGACAAGTAAAACGCCGTGTAATTGCGGTAGGTTTTCTGTAAGCCGCGAGTTAAATCATGCTCCGGCTCATAACCCGATAAATTAAGAATCTTCTTGTTTTCCCCAATAATCGATTTTTTTTCTAAAACAGATCTGCCAACATTAACATTGACTTGCTTGCCGGATATTGCTTCAAGCGTGCTGATCAGCTCTGCGATGCTATACCCGACACCCGTGCAAATATTGAAAATTTCTTTTTTATTGCTCTGCGGATAAAAAACAAGAAACTCTAAAAACCTTACAACGTCTTCAATAAAAATATAATCTCGTACCTTTTTGTCTTTATCGCCAAAAACGATAAACTCATCTCCTTTGATAGCAGAAAGAAGCATGTAATGAACAATGCCTCGGTTTTGTATATCTCCGTATATGTTTGCCAAGCGCGGAATACACAAAACAAAATCTCTCTCTGCGGTAAAATCAGAAAGGAGAAGTTCTTCATTATGCTTACCTATTTCATATTCGGTTTTTGGATCGGGCGCTACCGTTTCATCTTGCGTGTGCGGCGCATCGGGATAGAGAAGAAGAGTAGAGAGATAAACAATTTTTTTGATATTTTTTGCCAATGTAATGGCAGGTAATAAAACATTTTTTACCGGTCCGTTTGGTTGTGTTAAAACTACAACGATATCAGCATCAAAATCTTGCGCCGTAGTTTGAGAATCGCGATCCACTACAATAATATCGCAATCGCTCCGCGCGTGCAACACTCGAGCTAAATACTCTCCAATAAACCCTGCGCCGCCAAATAACAAGATTCTCATAATAGGTGGCGCCTTGGATCTGCCATCACTACATAATTTCCCAGCATCAATGCATCAAGCCCGCACGAATGAAAGGTGCGAATAGCATCCGTCGGGGTGCACACAATGGCCTCCCCTTTTAAATTAAAAGAGGTATTGAGCACGACTGGAACACCGGTAATCTTGTTAAACTCGCTTATTAATTTATAGTAGAGCGGATTAGATGTTTTTCCGACCGTCTGCAGCCGCCCGGAGCCGTCAATGTGGGTAACCGCGGGAATGATTTTTCTTTTTTCGGGCCGTATCATAAACACTTTTTCCATGAAAGGTACTTTTGCGTCTTTCTCACATTCAAAATATTCTGCAACACGTTCTTCCAAAATAGATGGAGCAAAGGGCCGAAATGTCTCGCGGTATTTTACCGCATTGTTCACTTTATCCTTCATGGTGGGATCGCGCGGGTCAGCCACAATTGATCGATTGCCCAGCGCACGTTGGCCAAATTCCATGCGTCCTTGAAACCAGCCGACTATTTTACCGTCAGCAATCAAGCGCGCGGCGTATTTCTCGATATTCCTCAACTTCTTGTATGGAATTTTATATTTCTTCAGTGTCTGTTCTATATCGGAATCGCTAAATTGCGGCCCAAAATAATTATGTGTTTGAATTTCGCGTTCTGCCTTTTGATAAATGTGGTTATACACATACAGAGCCGCGCCCCACGAAGTACCGCTGTCGTCGGGGCATGATGAAATAAAAACGTTCTTAAAGTTTGTGCTATGTGCAATCTTTCCGTTAAAAACTGAATTCATAAAAAACCCGCCACTTAATGCCAAATTTTCCATGCCTGTTTTTTCATACAACCACTGCAACATATGAAGTGCTGTCTCTTCAGAAACTTTTTGCAAAGCGGCGGCAATAGCATAATGACGATCAGTAAGTTCGTCGTCAGGCAAACGCGGAGAGCCGAAACATTCAACAAATTTCGGCGAATACCAAGCATTACGGTCATTTAAATAATAGCTGAAATAACTAAGATCCAGCTCAAACGTCCCGTTCGGTAATAATGTAATTAACTTTTTAACCTTATCATGGTATTTGTTCTTCTTGAACGTTTTGCTTGCTAACGCCATTACTTTCCACTCATCGGAATGCGGAGTAAAACCCAAGAATTCCGTAAAGGCGCCGTAAAACAGCCCGAGAGAATGAGGAAGTTTTACCTCTTGGATTTCTTCTATAGTATTTCCACGACCAATAAAAAAACCTGCGGTGTCCTCTTCACCACGGCCATCAATAGTAAGAATCGCTGCCTCTATAAATGGAGAAATGAAAAAAGCATTCGCGGCATGCGCACGATGATGAGTAATATAAATAATTTTAATGTCGTTTTTCTGCTGTTTGAGAGATTGTTCAATGTAGTCGACATGCTTATTTTTTGCCAACGCCAAAAGCGCGTGCGGAATGGCGTGCAAATGCTCGCCACGCCATCGTACAACGCTCCCAAATCGAGCGCTTGGTGGTTTGAGATGAAGTCCGGGATTCCAACCCAACGCGACAACATCAATGTCTTCTAAACTGCACCCCGCCTCTTTTAAACAATACTTAACAGCGTTCATAGGAAACCCCCTATAGAGTTTCTGCCGATTAAACCGCTCTTCGGGAGCGCCAGCAACTATTTTGCCGTCCTCCAGCAAAACCGCCGATGTTATAAAAACATCGGAGCAAATACCCAATATTCTTATTTTTTTTGCTTCACGTTTTTTCATGTATTAGTTATACATTACTTTTTGGATCGGCGGCAATTCGATTGTTTCTAATATTTTTACAATTTTTTTTGCGGTATTGCCGCCCTCATACGGATTTTTGCCGCGCTTTGCTTTCGCAATAAATTTCTCATCAAATAATGACTTCTTAATCGCGGCAACAATTTCTTTTCTCTCATGCGGCACATCAATTACATTGACACCGCGTTCGCGAAACTGCTGGCGCGTTCCGATATTAACCACCGGCAAACCAAAGGAGGGTGCTTCCTGGATCCCAGCGCTGGAGTTCCCTACTAAAACATCTGCTACCTTCATGAAAGAAAGAAAATCTTCGTGCGCAACATTGGGTTCTGTACGAATACCGGATCGCACAAGAGCACGTGCCATACCACGGCCCCCCGCGTCGCTATTTCCCAAAATTGCAAAAACCTGGATATCGAACCGCTTCGTGGTACCCCGCAATGCCGCAATGCTTTCCTGAATTTGCTTTTTTGCCCCCGCTACTTCTGTGGTTACAGGATGTTGCAAAAACAAAATAAGTTTTTTTGCCGGATTAAGTTTAAATCTTTGAAACAGTTTCGCGCGCGGCATATAACTATTTTTTTTAATAGCGTCTAAACTTAAACTCCCTACCGCAAAAACGTATCTTGGATTTTCTCCGAGCCGAATAATTCTTTTCTTTGCTTCTGCGCTCGCTGGAAAATGAATGTGAGAAAACTTGGTAAGCGCGTGGCGAAATACTTCATCAATGCTCCCGCTCTGTCCGCCTCCTTCAATATGCGCAACCGGAATATTCATATGCATGCTCACAATTGCGGCTGCTAAATTACAGCCCAAGTCAAAACCGGTGCATACAACGTCGGGCTTTAACTTGGTGATAATGTTCGCCATCCCCATCACTGCCCTCCCAAACGCTTTTGCCATTGCCTCGCCCGTATCGGGATCGCGCTCACCCAACGTCGGAAGCTCCTCATCAATATGAAACCCGTCTTTTCGAATTATGTTTTTTGTCTTTCCAAGCTTTTCTAAGAGATGCGCGCCAGCAACAACCAACAACGGCTCAATACGTTTGCTTGCCTTAGCCGCTTGTAACAAAGGGTTAAGACGGCTATAATCTGCTCTCCGTTCGGTTACAAATAAAATGCGTCGTTTTTTCATAATGCGGTTATACCGCATAATACAACATCCGGCGTATTTGTAAAGTTACGCTCAAAATTTCTTTTGTCTGCCTCGTACTTCTGCTAATCGATCAGTGAGTGATCCAAAAGCGAATCTTGCGCGATATTTATTTTTGCTTTTTTCCCTAAAATATTTTTAAATTCGCGCGGAGGGATACCGGTGCCGGGACGTTTAATCGCAAGATTTTCCATAGTAAATTTTTCTCCCTTTTTAATATCGCGATTGGCAACAATGCTTTTTCTGGCAACAGAAATGTATTGAAGTTCCGGCGCTAACGGTTTTTTTATGCCAGAGCCCATAATAAGAGAAATCTTCTTGAGCTTCATCACCGTTTCCTGAAACTCTTTTGGTTCTGTGGAAGCAATATGGTCTGGCCCTTGCATCGTGCGATCCAACGTAAAATGTTTCTCTATCATACAAGCGCCTAACGTTACCGCCATAATTGCCGCTTGATCTCCTGCGGTATGATCAGAATAGCCAACAAGGACGTCGAGTTCCCTCATCAACGTCAGTATCGCTTTCAAATTTACATTCTCTGGCGCTAATGGATAGTCAGTCGTGCAATGGAAAACTAAGATTTGATCGTTGCCCGCCTTTTTTATTGTATCAACCGCTTCTTTAATTTCTTCCATAGTAGACATGCCGGTTGACACCAACATCGGCTTTCCTTTTCTGGCCGCGTATTCTAAAAACGGCAGATTCGTAATATCGCCGGATGCAATTTTAAAAGCGGGAAAATCGTACTGTTCCATAAAATCAATTGCTTCAAATCCGCCATGCGGCGTTGAGAGCAGAATGATTCCTTTTTCTTTCGCGCGTTGAAATAATTGCGGATACCATTCTTCTTTAAGCTCCAGCTTTTTGAGCATATCAAACTGTGACTCTTCTTTACCGGTGTTGCGCTTTTGATACTCTGCCATTGTTCCCTCTTTCGTGACCAACTGCTCAGCCCGCCATGTCTGAAATTTAATAGCATCCGCCCCTGCATCTGCCGCAGCATCAACAAGTTTAAGCGCCAAATCACAATTGCTGTTGTGATTCACCCCTCCTTCGGCAATCACAAAAATAGGCTTGCCGCCGCCGACTTCTTTTCCTTGGATTGTGATTGTTTTTAACATATATTTTGCTCAAATCTACAATAACCGTACTGGTAATCCTTTTTCTTTCATGTGCGCGTGGGCTTTAAAGACGCTTTGATCGGTGAAATGAAAAATGCTTGCAGCGGCTACTGCTGAAGCTTTCCCGATCACAATACCATCTACTAAATCTTGAACAGTGCCTACGCCGCCATGTGCAATCACGGGAATGTGAACTATCTCCGCAACCGACCGCACGGTCTCTAAATCATACCCGATCATCATTCCCTCCCGGTCAATGCATGTCAAAAATATCTCTCCCGCACCTCGACGCTCTGCTTCCAATGCCCACGAGATCGGGTCAAGCCCCGTAGCACGCGTACCCCGATGGGTAAAAACCTCGTTGTCTCCCCGCACATTTTGTTTGTAATCAATGGAAGCAACAACCGTGGAGCGTCCGAATGTCTCAGCAAGCTCATCAAGGAATTCCGGACGATTCACTGCCGCCGTATTAATTGCTATTTTGTCGGCACCGTTCCTTAAAATCTCGCGCGCATCAGTAGTGGCTGCAATCCCACCGCCCACCGTAAGTGGCATAAAACATTCTTCCGCAACACTACGAATCACTTCAAGAAGCAAGCGCCGACCTTCAACGGTAGCGGTGATATCCAAGAATATAAGCTCATCGGCGCGCTGCGCGTCATAGATTCGGGCGACAGTCTTTGGATTTCCGACATCCTTATAGACGCCGAATTGTTTTGTTTTAACCATTCTCCCGTCTTTGAGAAGGATTGTCGGAATTAAGCGTATATTTAACATATCGTAATTTACGGTTTCCAGGAAATAAAGTTCCTGAGAAGCTTCAGTCCATTGTCTTGGCTCTTCTCGGGATGGAATTGTACGCCCACAATGTTCTTTCTTCCGACTGCCGCAGTCATTTCCTTCCCGTAGTGCGAAACAGCAAGGAGGTCTTCGAGATCGGTAGGTTGAAGCTCGTAACTGTGCACAAAATAAAAATCAGCGCCTTGTTTAATTCCTAAAAAAAGAGGGTGTTCCTTTTTAAAAATAACTTGATTCCAACCGATGTGAGGAATTTTGAGTCCTGCGCCGGTAATATCCAATTTTATCACCGCGCCAAAAACCCAGCCAAATCCCTGGTGCTCGCCATATTCAGTACTGTGCTCTGCTAATAGCTGCATACCAAGACAAATCCCCAAAAAAGGAACGCCTCGTTTAAGAACCGCTTCGTGGAGCGCCGGAATTAACTTCCTTTCTTTAAGAAAACGTATTCCATTCCCGAATGCCCCAACCCCAGGAAGGACGATACGCTCTGCGGCACCCACTATCGTCGGGTCGCGGGAAACCGTTACGGGCGCGCCGAGTGATTCAAAAGCCTTTGCAACAGAAAATAAATTTCCCAACCCGTAATCAATAATAACAATCATGTCAGTCAGCTATTCCAAGTCATTAATTATTAATAGTCCATAATTTTTGATCCGGCAATTCTTTTCCGCGCTTTATGGTGCGCAAATCGGGAGGCGTGTGTGGACTTACCACATGCCGAAGGGCAATGGTATTAAATTCATCTTCTGTCATGTTAAGCGTCCGCAAAAGCACATCCAAACTTGCCGGTCGATACCCTTCGTATTGTTCAATGAGTCGTAAGCCTTCATTGCGCGTCATTCGTCCATTTCTGATATCAATAGATGCAAGATGAGTCATCCGCGACATACCTCGTTTGATCCACTTGAGATAGTCCTCAATGCCCTGAAACGCATCCTCAATTTTCTCGTACCAATACCGGTCAAAGGGAATCCCCTCAACTGGAGCTCCTTGCCATCCTACCTTATCGCGAATAAGCTCGGACTGTTTGCGTGTATCCCACAGAATATAATCACCCAAACAAATCGAACGATACCCAATGGCACGCAAATCTTTGACAGACGGATATGTGTAAGGAAAAAGATCCCGGAGCGTTACGCTTTTATCTTCAATCATACCAACCATGTCTTCCGCGTTAATGCCAAGGTTTACCATTTGTTGGAAGCGCTTTTCATCAACCTCACCTCTTTGGTCATATCCGTAATAACTTACATATTCAGAATCCGGTTCTCCCCAGATAATCAGTGGAATCCGATAGCGGACTGCTACCTGCATCGGAACAACAAAAATGCCGCAGTGCGAATGCCACATAATTGCTCCTTTGCGTTCGAGCGATACGCGCATTGTTTTTTTAACCGTCTGCCAATCAGGCTTGAGCGTCAAAATATCTACCCCTATTTTTTTTACCAGCTGCTCCCGATTTGCTAAAACCTGCGGCCGGTAAAATCCGTGGTCAAAACTTACCAACAATGGTTTTAATCCGTACTGCCGTTTCAAGGCATATGCGGTAAATGAACTATCCTTGCCTCCGCTAAATGGAACAATGCAATCGTATTCACTTTTTCCGCGGTACTGGTCCAGAAGCGCGAGAAACTCTTTTTTTCTGGCAGTCCAATCAATTTTTTCGCGTTTATACTCAATATTGCGGCAAACCGAACACACCCCCTCATCATCAAAGCTGATGATTTCTTGGGTCTCCAATGTTACGCATTTTAAACATCGTCGCACCATAAGGATTATAACAACCTAACTGTATAATAATTATTATGTGTGAGTTAAAACCATATTTATTTCGTTGTAAATATTTGGATCAAACGCGAGCTGATCATCGGTGGGCGAAATAGGAACCTCAGTAAATCCCAACTTTGCGTATGCGGTAATCGCCGCTCTATTTGCGCGTTGGACGCCGAGCCAGATTTCTTGCAAGCCCAGCGCCGTAAATCCGTATTCTGTCAACAGTCGAATCGCTTCTCTGCCAAGACCCTTGCCCCAATAAGCCTTGTCGCCAACCATTACTGCCATGGTCGCTTTTTTGGCACGGTAATCAATGGGGTCTAACTTTATCGTGCCAATATGGTGATCTCCTGCTTTTACAAAAATACCAAACAAAAATACATTGTCCTTTTGATTTTTTGTTTGGATATAATCCTGGACGCTCTTGAGTGTGGCGCTTTTGGTATCTAAAAACCGGTTCACCTCCGGATCGTTCAACCATCCCGCATATGCTGCGGTTGCGTCAGAAACATCAAGCCTTCGCAAATAGATTCTCCGCCCCGTAAGTCGTTCGGTACCATTTTTCATAATGATTATTTAGTATATCTCACAAAACAACAAAGCATCCATACCGTAAAACAAAAAAACACAGACCAAAGTAACACAGAAAGAAAAACTTTCATTATGGCTCGAATCGTTATATAGTAACAACTATGAAAGGATGTTTTTTGCTTCAAAGGAAATTTGCTCCCATTGGGCATCGCATTGCGGTACACCTGAAAACCATGGGTGCTGTTGATGAATTTTGCGCATATGTAGGACTCCGTGCCGCGCATGATTTTTTGCGCACCCAAAAAGAAATATCATATACCGCGCTCCTTCTGGATGAAAATATTCAAAAAAAAATACAAAATGAAACTCTCGATAAGGAGTATCTAGAAAAATTGGAACAAGAATATGGCCTTCCCAATCTGTGGCCATACCTCACCATTGATCGAATCTTTATGCATGGACAGTTATTACGAGAATACCCGCATGATTGGCCGATACTCTCACACGAAGAAATGCTTATAACCATTCAGGTAACTGCAAAAGAAATTATCGCATTTTTAGATCGCGAAAAACCTGACTTTCTTGTTATGATTGTGGTTGCTTCTGTCGGAAGTAAACTGCTCTACCACATTGCAAAAAAGAAAGGAGTTAAAACTCTCTTTTTGGATCCGAGTCGCATTGGCAACGGATTAATAGCAACCGATACGTGCGGCATATTTAGCGAAGCGGAAAAAATCTTTGATCGTCTTCAAAAAAGTAACGAAAAAAGCCTAAAAGAAGAGGACGCAAAAAAATTTATCGAGGCATTTCGTGTTTCTCCCGCTCCATACTCTCCTGACCTTGTACCTACCGAGCGCCTTTTAACCCGGCGGCAAATGCTTCGCTTTCTTGCGCCAAAAAATTTAATGCGCTCTCTTTCTTGGATTACGAAACTTCATGTTGATTACTTCACAAAAAAAACGCATGACTACACCGATGAAGTCCCATGGCTTGTTTTGTTGGACAGGATAAGACGAAGAGTACGGGGGTTGTATGGATTTAGCGATTTCTACAAAATACCAAAAAATGAAGAGCCGTATGCCTTCTATCCTCTCCATTATGAGCCGGAGTTTGCAACATTGCTTTTTGCGCCACTCTACGCCACAGACCAAATTTATCTTATTAAACATATCGCGCGTTCTTTACCCGTACAATGGAAACTCTACGTCAAAGAGCATCCTTCCATGTTTGGTTACCGCCCGCGAAAATACTACCGGGAGTTAAAAAAAATACCAAATGTAAAAATTATTGATCCGGTAATAAGCAGTCTCGATCTTATGCAAAACGCCAGAATGATTACCACCATCAACGGTACTGCTGGATTTGAAGGACTATTATTAAAAAAACCGGTTATAACATTTGGGGAAATTTTTTACAACAAACTTTCCACCGTTATGCGTTGTCGAAGTCTTGACGAACTCCCCAACCTCGTCCAAGAACAAATCAAGAATTTTCGGCACAATGAAAAAGAGTTGGTCCGCTTTGTTGCAGCAATCATGGAAGACTCGGTGGATGTTGATTTAATCACGCTCTGGGAAAAAGAAGATCAGGAAGAAAATATCAAAAAAGACGTTGGATTAAAAAACCTTGCGCGTCTTATTGCTAAAAAAGTCGGAGCGGTCTCATAACAACGCGCGTATGCCAATTATTATTTTAACCACACTATATCTGTTAGGAAATGCGCTGCTCCTGCTTAATCGCGGTGTATATTGGGATGGGCGTTATTATTTTTATCTACTAGAACAGAGCGAGTGGAATGTTTTATGGGCGCATCTTACTGAAGTAAAACTCTTTTCGCTCTACTACGTCATCCGTTTGGTAAGCCTTTTTCCTCATCCAATGCTTGCGATAAAAATGCTCGCGTTTTTCAGTTGGCTTATCGCCGGAATATTGCTTTTTATCATTCTTACCAAAAAAATAAAACTTCCGGCACATCATGTATTTTTTATATCAAGTATATTTCTTTTGATTCCGTCATTTCCGATTAAAGCTGAATTTTCGGTGCTTTATTACTCCCTTTGCAATATGTTCTTTTTTATAGGCGCATATATCTATTTTTCATCAGAAGGCGCACATAGTGCGTTTGTAAAATATTTTGGGTATCTGATTTCTGGCATTTTCTTTTTTCTCTCATTTTTCACAAATTCATTTTTGGTTTTTTATGTGGGGTTTCTGCTCATTACGCTGTGGTATCAATACAAAGAACAATGGCTTAGAAAAAACGCTTTCTTCGTCGCTCTTCCTATTTTATTTTGGGCGCTTAAAATTTCTCTTGGCAAGCCGGAGGTTTCATATAATGAGTTTGTTTTTTTGCGGGCGGATTTTTTGGCAGGATTTATTAAAAACTTCTGGAATGGCATTGCATACGGATTTTTCTGGCCGCTTGTCGCGCCCATTACAATTCTGCAGAGAAAAGTTTTTGCCGGGCTATTCGCCATTATGTTGGTAATAGTATATGCGCTCACAAAACGTTTTTTGCGCAATGATAACGAAAGAGATGCGGAGGCGTCAGAAAAGTATTGGCGCTATGTTATGGCGGGAACTTTTTTATTTTTTTTGGGACTCGCGCCATATCTTGCGGTAGGAAAAGCACCAAGTATTTTTGGCCCCGGTTTTGCCATGCGCCACGCCTTGTTGCTCCCCCTCGGATCTGCATTTATAATACTTGGCGTTATTCTTTCTGTCATACAAGAACAGTGGCAAAAAACAATTCAAATTATCATCTTAACACTTTTTTGTACTTTTAGTATCTATACGTATTTCACCCTAGACATGGATTGGTATAAACAAAAAGCAATTGTTAAAGCATTGGCCGATGCGCCCGAATTACTACAAACGTCCACCCTAATAATCAACGACAACGTTCGTGGGTTCGAATTTCAAAACAGGACTATACTGGATTTTGAATATCAAACGTACGTCAACGAGGCGTTCTCTCAAGAACATTTTAAATTCGTCATTCGTGGAAATGGAAACGTTGACGAGAACAACATCAATCAAATGGTTCAAGAAAAGTACCTCGCCTTTTTAGATGCCGAGATGTTCCCCGTTCCTCCAAATTTTGATCCGCTCACAAAACCTGTTTCCATCGAGATAGTCTCCCGCGCAACAGAAGAAATTTATACTGTTCCGAAATGGCTCAGGCTTAAATACTACGAGCTGTTTTTAAACAATGCATTGTTTTCCCAAAAGCTCGCGGATGAGTTACAAATCGTCGTACAACTACCCATCGTGGTTTCAAGAAAAATAAATGTAGCGAATTAGTTTTAAAAAATACCGATCGCTTTATTTCTTTTTTCTTATGAAGCGCGTTTCTTTGCAAGTATAAACATATTGTCGCCAATATATAATGTAAAAGAAAATCTCCCTAATTTCGGATGTTGTTCTAAAAAAGATGTGGCGCGCCGCCATAATAAAAGTTTTTGCCACTTATAAAGAATATTGAAAAGGTATTGCAAAGAAAACTTCTTATGTATGGTGCGCGTTTCTAAAACATCAAAGCCGTTGCGCTCCAAACACAGTCTCATATTTTTTTTATTAAAAAAGCTGATGTGTTCAGGGGGAAGCAAAGAATGCCAGTATTTCCCCAGCATACGAGCCCATATACTTGCTGTATTTACCGTAATAATCGCCAAAATACCTTG
>DATDWI010000025.1:0-4362 GCA_036517415.1 Minisyncoccota bacterium | reverse complement strand
CCATCAGCGACGCGGTGATTATTAAGCTTTGTTTTATACTCCTTTCTGAAATTGGATTTCGCGATGTATTAGTACACATCAATAGCATTGGCGATCGAGAGTGCCGCCCGTGGCATCGCCGGGATCTAGTTGCCTATTACCGCAAAAAGTTTAATTATTTGTGCAAAGACTGCAAGCGGCGGCTCAAAGAAAACCCGTTGCGATTGCTTGACTGTAAACAAGAATCGTGCATGGAGCTGCGCGCGCAAGCGCCTCAGATGGTAGAATACCTCTGCGATGATTGCAAGGCGCACTTTAAGAATGTTTTAGAACTTCTTGATGAAGCAAACATTCCCTATACGCTGGATCATTATTTGGTCAGGGGATTTGATTATTACAGCAGAACGGTTTTTGAAATGTTTATTGCTGAATCAGCAGAGAGCGTTGCGGTTGCGGGCGGCGGCAGATACGATGATTTAATGATTCTTCTTGGTCAGCGCTCGTTGCCGGCGACGGGATGTGCAGTGGGAATTGAGCGGGTCATATCGGAGATGAAGCGCCTTGGCATGGAGCCGAAAGAAGCGGCAAAAGCAAAAATATTTTTGGTTCACATCGGCCCAGCCGCCAAGAAAAAAAGCTTTGTGTTGATGGATGCGCTTCGCCGGGCAGGCATTCGAGCCAACGCATCGCTTTCTCGAGATAATCTTAAAACGCAGTTGAATATTGCAGCAAAAGTTGGCGCGTTGTTCGCGTTAATTATTGGACAAAAGGAAGCAATGGATCATACGGTTATTGTGCGCGACATGAACGAAGGAGTACAAGAGACGGTTACGGAAGAAAAACTGATTGAAAAACTAAAGGCAAAATTAAAAACAAAAAAATAATGGATTGTATTTTTTGCAAAATCATAAATAAAGAGATGCCCGCCGAGGTCTTGCACGAAACACAGGATGTTGTTATCATTCGTGACATTCGTCCATCGGCGCCAATTCACTATATGGTTGTTTCCCGGCGGCACCTTGTTTCTATTGCCGATATGCAAGTGAGCGATGAAGCGCTGCTTGGTCATATGGTGCATGCAGCAAAAGAAGGAGCAGAAAAACTCGGGCTTGCGGGATATAAATTAGTGTTTAACGTGGGGCGTGACGGCGGGCAGATTATTGATCATATTCACCTTCATCTTCTGGGAGGATGGGGGCATGGAGACCAGAAGAAGATTATAACAAACTGATTATGGTTCAGGTTATTCGAAAAGACAACGAATCAATCGGCGCAATGCTGCGCCGCTTTAGCAAACGCGTGCAATTAAGCCGTGCTGTGGCGCGCGTGCGTTCCCGCCGCTTCTACGCGCCGCTGAAATCCGACTATACCAAGAAGAAAGAAGCATTGCGCCGCGTGGCGTGGGAACAAGAGATGATAAAATCGCGCAAGCTCGGAAAAGCCGAGTAAATATATATGACGCTTAAACAAACAATTTCTGATGACCTCAAGTCTGCTCTTAAAGCGAGCGAGGCTATTCGTCTTTCAACGCTCCGGATGCTTTCTGCCGCAATTGCCAATAAGGAAATCGAATTGCGCAAAAAAGACATCGGGCTTTCGGACGGAGAAGTGCTCGATGTTGTTTCATCTGAAGCGCGCAGGAGAAAAGATTCCATTACGGAGTATGATAAAGCACAAAGAATAGAGCTTGCACAAAAAGAACGCGACGAGCTTACGATTCTTCAATCATATCTTCCGCCGGAAATTGCTGACGATGAATTGGTGCGCATCATTCGAGACGGTATTCGCGAAGCCGGCGCAACAAGCGAGAAGGATTTTGGTAAAGTGATGAAAGTTATTATGCCCATTTTGAAAGGCAAGGCCTCGGGAGACCGCATCGCCGCGGTTTTAAAAAAAGAACTCGGACAAAAAGGCGCTTAACGCTCACGCGGCAAATCGAGCAGTGGATGAAATATAAAAAGTGTAAAGGTGTCATGGGGCATGAGGATAAAAAAATCGCAAGCTTGACATAAAGTCATAAAATTTGATAACATACTGTTATGTATGAATAAATCTTTAGTACAAGAGAAAAAAATCAGCGATATTGCTCATCGGCAAGTTATGGCGGCGTTAAGAGAAATACTGAGCGACCCGGATCGCGGGTTTATGTTGAGGGCGAGTTTTGTTCGTCGCATAAAAAAATCTCTGCGTTCAAAAGAAAGCGGGAATGTACAAAACTTGAAAGCGATTCTTGCTGAATATAACACCGCGTAGTCCTTCATGGATATATGGAGGTTTGAAATTACCAAAGAGGCGCAGTTGGATTTAGCTAAACTCGATGCGCAAATCAAAAAGCGCATTTTAATCAAGCTCGGTTGGCTAATCAACAATTTTGAATACATTACGCCAATTCCCTTGGGAGAGCCGCTCCGGGGATTTTTTAAATTAAGAGTTGGCGATTGGCGCATAGCGTACGAAGTTGAAGACGCTCGGAAGTTAGTTACCGTTCACGTCATTGATCGCCGTGACAAAGTTTATAAGAAACTGTTTCGTAGAAAACAAGTGTCGAAGTAACGTTCATGATTACATTCACCAATCTTACTTCCAAACCAATTCGGCGAGGAGTATTTCAAAAAATATATAAAAAGGTAATGCCTAAAGTATATGATCTTTCAGTGGTTTTTGCGCCACCCGCATTAATGAGAAAACTCAACGAAACATATCGCAAAAAAGATAAGGCGGCCAATGTTCTCGCGTTTTTTTATGGAAAATTACGACTTGGCGGCCGGACCGCTAAGTGGTCTGGCGAAATCTTTTTGAATGTTAAAGAGCGCGATTTGCCTCATCTATTTGCCCACGGATGCCTGCATTTTTTGGGTTATGACCACAAGACCGCCCAAGAGGCTCGGGTGATGGAGGAAAAAGAGCAGAATGTTCTCAAAAAAGTTGGATGATGAGGATTTTCTCTTGAATGTTTTTACGCGCTTATGTTATTATAGAAGCATGAGCTTTTTTCTTATCTTCCAATTGCACCATTCACCATTCACCATTCACTATTCACTATAGTATGGCACGATCTCGCGGCATTATTGGCATTGATATCGGTACCGAATCAACAAAGGCAGTGTTTCTTGAGGCGGTGCGCGGAGAAGACCATCCGCGTGTGGTTGCTGTTTCTGCCTCCCTTTCGCAGGGCGTGCGCAAAGGTGTTGTGTTTGAGCCGGATCAGCTTGCCTCGTCATTGCGTAAAACGATTGATGTTCTTGCACAGACAGCCGAGGGTGCTGCGGCGCGTTATTATGTAAGCATCGGCGGGATCGGCTTGGGGTATCAAAAATCCAAAGGTCTAGTAGCAATATCGCGCGCTGACGGCGAAGTATCGGGAGAGGACATACGGCGCTCCATTATTGCGAGCGAAGCGAACCTCGCGCGTATTCAAAATAGAGAGATTCTCCATAAAATTCCTTTGTTGTACCGGGTGGACAACGATACAGTCACGCATGATCCAGCCGGGCTTTCGGGGATCAAGTTAGAAGCCGAAACATTCTTTATTACGGCATTTTCTCATCATACCAAGTCGGTGCTGAAGGCGCTTGATGAGGCGCGCGTAGAAGCAGAAGAGCTAGTGGCAAACCCTCTTGCGCTCTCGCACACCGTTCTTTCTAAGCGCGAAAAAGAAGTCGGGGTCATGGCGCTTGATATCGGAGCGGCTACCACATCGCTTATCATTTTTGAAGAAGGATTGCCGTATTCGCTTGAGGTTATCCCGTGGGGGTCTGCGCACATTACTCACGATATTGCTATGGGCCTTCAAATTAGTATTGACGAAGCAGAGAAACTCAAGGTTAATTACGGCTCGACCGTTCGCGCAGCACCAATGGACAAAAAGGGTGATGCGGTGTATGGCAATTATTCCAAAAAAAAGCTTTCAGAAATTATTGAAGCGCGCCTGAATGACATTTTTGAGCTTGTGGAAAAACATCTCAAGAAAGTTGATCGCGCGGGGCTTTTGCCCGCAGGAGTGGTGTTGGCGGGCGGAGGTGCAAATTTGCCGGGCATTGATGATTTTGTCCGTGAGTATCTCAAACTTCCGGCGCGCATCGGATCTCCGGAGGGCGTCGGCGGGTTTAAGGACAAAGTCAATAATCCTGCCTGGGTGGGGTCGGTCGGTGCGGCGCTTCTGGGGCTTTCTCAAGAAGGCGGCGCCCCCATGTTCCGCGGAAAATCCGGCGCTCTCCTCCGCTGGCTTAAAACATTTTTGCCTTAAATTTTACCTTTTGTCAATATTGCGCATATTCTATCGGACGCTACGATAGAGTGTGATTATGCCTCACGTAAAACCAGACATTGAATCGGTTGCGCGGATCAAGGTGGTTGGTGTTGGAGGATCCGGCAAAAACGCGG